>JAKPUV010000566.1 GCA_029554925.1 Candidatus Hydrogenedentota bacterium
CTGGAGCGCGCCCAAGCCCAACTCCCCCGAAAGCAAAACCCTGCCCCCGGTCCAGCTCTACGACCTGGAGACCGACCCCGGCGAAACCACCAACCTCTGCGACAAACACCCCGACCAGGTAGAGCGCCTGCGCGGCATCCTCGAGCAGTTCAAGCAGGCGGGGCGGAGCGTTTGATGAGTTTCTTCTTCAGAAGAAAAGGGCCTGTCTATCAAATAGATGTGGACGAAAAGAAAACGTGGGTCGTGTATGACCGGGTCTTGGAATTGCTGAAGGAGCTTGACCTGTCCGGAACTGACTTGTCGTACGATGCGACCGTCCGCGATCACCCCCTGCTGGAGATCGAGATCACCTTTCATGCGTCTCACGAGAACTTCTATGATTGTATGGAGTTCTGGGTTGAGCCAGGGGACGTTGTTCAGGAAACATGTGGATGGGTTGAGCGGGAGCTTTCCAAGACTATCGAAAGAAGACGCCAAGAGCTGGAAGGGTCCCCTGCCGGGGGGCAGCCCGATCCCTCTTCACAGGAGTCGGACCACGAATCAGTGGATTCGGAGCGGCTCGCCGATTATGACGCATCCTGCTTCAAATTGTTTGTAATTCTAACCTATTTTTCCTGCCTCAGTGGAATTACTTCGCAAACCGTCTGGATGTTCAGACACAACTATCTGCTCCAGGAGGAGTGGGTGCGCGGGGGATGGAGTCTCTCCGGACTTGCCATAAGCATGGGAGTTGTTGTGTATCTGGTGATAGCGAGATTATTCGTTCCCTGGAGGGCACGAAGGGTCATCCTGTTCTTCATCTGCTTTGAGGTCCTGTCCAGCATCCTGGAACTTCTTGAGGTATATGTGCTTGTCCATACCGCGTTTTGTGTCCTGTTTTGCGCCGTTTTTACGGTCGTAGTCATTGTCACTTGGAATGCTCCAAAGCGCCAGGGCGTCAGTTAGCCTTCTGCGGCAACAGACTGCCCCCCAAGAGAAGAATATAGGGGCGGCCTCGCTCCTCCCCGGGGACAAAGCGGTGTCGCCGCTGCGCTTTGCCACCGCACTCCAAGGGGCGAAGCACGGCGCGGCTCTTGGGGCGTGCGAGGGTCGGCGGTCCTTCCGCGCGCGCTTCGCGCGCTTTGGAGTGCGGCGGCAACGACGCCGCTTTTGCTTTCTGAAAAAGACCCGCGCGCCGGGCCTTGGGCGGTCCCGCTCCTTCCCGGCCAAAGCGGTGTCGCCGCTGCGCTTTGCCACCGCACTCCAAAGCCCTTTGCTCCGCGTCCTCTGCGTCTCCGCGCCTCCGTGTAAGGGGAAACTCTTTCCGGAAGACGCCCGCTTTTCGCATTGTGCCGGGGTTCAGCAGATCCGTCTCCGCGTGGTATACTGGAAGCAGGGCGGAAGCAGCAGGGCTGTGCCTGGGAAGTGCTTTTCCAAGAATGTCACGCCCAAGGAGTCAAGGGAATATGGTTTCTTCCGAAAATGGGACGTTGGCGGTGTTGGGCGGCGCGCCGGTGCGCGGGCCGGAGAAGGCGTGGCCTTCGTGGCCGCAGTTTGACGACGCGGAGCGGTCTGCGCTGCTGGGGGTGCTGGAGTCGGGCAAGTGGTTCTACGGCGACCGGGTGGCGGCGTTTGAGGGGGAGTGGGCGGCGTTCCAGGGCGCGCGGCACTGCGTGACGGCGAACAGTGGGACCACGGCCCTGGAGATCGTGCTGCAGGCGATGGGCATCGGCCCGGGGGACGAGGTGATCGTGCCGCCGTTCACCTTTGTGGCGACGGCGAGCGCGGTGCTGCGGGTGGGGGCGCGCCCGGTGTTCGCGGACCTGGATGCCACGTGGTGCCTGGACCCGGACCGGGTGGCGGAGGCGCTGACCCCGCGCACGAAGGCCATCATGCCGGTGCATTTCGGCGGGCGGTTCTGCGACATGGACCGGCTGTGCGACCTCGCGGCGGACGCCGGCATTCCGATCATCGAGGACGCGTGCCATGCCTGGGGCGGCCATTGGAAGGGCAAGGGCGCGGGCACCGTCGGCAAGTGCGGCGTCTTCAGCTTCCAGCAGTCGAAGAACATCACGGCGGGCGAGGGCGGCGCGATTGTGACGGACGACGATGCCCTGGCGGCGATGTGCCGCTCCCTCACGAACTGCGGCCGGGCGGCGGGCATGCCGTGGTACCACCACGAGAACCCGGGCACGAACGTCCGCCTGACGGAGTTTCAGGCGGCCCTGCTCTCGTGCCAGCTTGCGCGGCTGGAGGAGCAGACGCTCCGCCGGGAGCGCAACGCCATGATCCTGAACAACGGCCTCGGGGCCGTGGAGGGGCTGATCCCCCAGCCGAAGAGCAACCGGATCACGCGCCGGGCCTACCACCTGTTCTGCCTGCGCGTGGTGGAGGAGGCCTTCGGCTGCACGCGGACGCAGTTCCTCGCGGCGGCGAACGCCGAGGGCTGGCCCGTGTCCGCCGTGTACCCCCTGCCGCTGTACGAGCAGCCCCTTTTCCGGAAGCTGGGCGGCTATGAGGGGGTCCGGTGCCCCGTGGCGGAGGACCTGTGCCGCCGGAGCGGCACCTGGACCACCCACGAGAAGCTCCTCGGCACGGAGGAGGACATGGGGGACATCGTGCGCATTGCGGAAAAGATCAAGGCCCACGCCGCGGCCCTGCGCGCGTCGGGCCTGTGACGGGAGGAAACACCCATGCCGGACGACACAGTGCTCAAGAGCGGGGCGGACGAGCCCCAGAAATCCAAACTGAAGAAACTCCTCGGCTACGCCGTGAAGAACGGCGCGTCGGACCTGCACATCTGCGTGGGCAGCCCGCCGGCGGTGCGCATTGACGGCGAGATCCGCTTCCTGCCCGCCGAGCCCCTGACCTTCGCCGACATGAACTCGTTCCTGGACGAGATGATGAACGAGCACCAGCGGGCGGACTATGAGCGGCGGGGCGACGCCGACCTGGCGCACGGGGTGCCCGGGCTGGGCCGGTTCCGCGTGAACGTGCTCAAGCAGCGCGGCTCCACGGCGATGGTCCTGCGCCACGTCAAGGGGAAGATTCTCGACTTTGACTCGCTGCACCTGCCGCCGGTGCTGGAGAAGATCGCCAGCATGCCGCGCGGGCTGGTGCTGATCACGGGGACGACGGGCAGCGGCAAGTCCACCACGCTGGCGTCGCTGGTGGACTGGATCAACCAGCGCAAGCGGCTGCACATCGTGACGCTGGAGGACCCGATCGAGTACCTGCACAGCAACAAGCGCAGCGTGGTGACGCAGCGCGAGGTGGCGATCGACACGCATGATTTCATGTCGGCGCTGCGCGCGGTGATGCGCGAGGACCCCGACGTCATCCTGATCGGCGAGATGCGCGACGCGGAGACCTTCCAGGCGGCCATCTCGGCGTCGGAGACGGGCCACCTGGTCTTCTCGACCCTGCACACGACCAACGTGATGCTGACCATCGACCGCATCATGGACATGTTCCCCTCGAACATGCACGCCCAGATCCGGTCCCAGCTCGCGCTGCAGCTCAAGGCCTGCGTGTCCCAGCGCCTGCTTCCCGCGAAGGACGGCAAGGGCCGCGTGCCCGCCATCGAGGTCATGATCTCCAACCCCGGCATCGCGGGGCTGATCCGCGACAACAACGTCAAGCAGATCCCGAACGCCGTGGCGGGCGGGGCCGAGGACGGCATGCAGACCTTCAACATGAGCCTGGCCGGGCTCATCAAGGAGGGGCTGATCCGGGAGGAGGAGGCCATGATCGCCTCGGACAACCCCGAGGAGCTGCGGATGAACCTCCAGGGCATCTACCTCAGCCAGGGCCGGGGCGGCATCCTCAAGCGGTAGGCGCGGTCAGCGGCCGACGCCGAGCAGCAGCAGGGCCATGTAGCCCGCGTAGAGGGCCAGCAGCACCGCGCCGTTCCAGCGCGTGAGGTTGTAGCCCATGCGCAGCAGGACCACCATCGCGCCCACCAGCACCAGCGCCGCGGGGAACATGAACCAGATGACCCTGACCTCGGCGGTGAGGGGATTCGCCACGGCGGAGGCCCCGGCCACCCAGCAGATGTTCAAGATGTCCGCGCCGATGATGTTCCCCACGCCGATCTGCGACTGCCTCTTGAGCGCCGAGGCGACGCAGGTGACGATCTCCGGCACGGAGGTGCCGATGGCAACGACGGTCAGGCCGATGACCTCCGGGGGGAGGCCGAAGGCCGCGGCCACGCCCACCGCGCCGTGGATGAGCAGCTCCGCGCCCACGAGAACGCCCGCAATGCCCCCGGCAAACAGCCCCGCAATCTTCGGCGTGGACATGGAGGCCACGGCCTGCTCGTGCTCCGCGAGGGCCGCCATGCGCTCACGGACCGCCGGGTCCCTCCGCCGCCGGGTGTACTGCCGGTAGGCCAGCGTCACATACCCCGCATACGCCGCCAGCAGCACCGCGCCGTCCAGGCGGCCCAGGGTGCCGTCCATGCACAGGGTGAAGCCCAGCCCCAGCGACAGCAGGACAAAGACGCCGCTGGTGCGGAAGATGAGCGGGTCCGCCTGGAGCGGGGTGGACGACAGGAGAGCCGCCAGCGCGAGGGCGACGCCCACATCCACCGTGATGGAGCCGATGGCGTTCCCCAGCGCGATGACCGGCTGCCCCTGAAGGGTGGCGAGGAAGGAGCTCATGAACTCCGGGGCCGTGGTGCAGAAGCTCACCAGCACGATGCCCACCAGCATCTTCGGCGCGCCCAGCCGCTCGGCCAGCCCCACGGCGCCGTCCACAAACCAGTCGGCGGCCTTCCACAGCACGATCACGGCGGCCAGAATGCAGGCTGCGTCAACCATCACAGCAGCCTCCACGGCTCTCCGGTGGGCCGCACCCGGCCGGGGGTGGTTCCGGTTTCCGATTCCAGGCTGGCGCGGATGCGCGTGTAGGACGCGTAGCGCTGGGCGGGGATGCGCCCGTCGTCCACGGCCCGCCGCACCGCGCAGTCCGGCTCGTGCACATGGGTGCAGTTGCGGAACTTGCAGCCCGGGGCCTCCCCGGCCAGCTCGGGGAAATAGAAGGCCACCTCGGCGGGGCTCACGTCCCACAGGCCCAGATGCCGGATGCCGGGGGTGTCTATCACGCGGATGCCGCCGCCGATCTCGAAGAGGCGCGCCAGCGTGGTGGCGTGCCGCCCCTTCTCCGTCACGCGGCTCACGTCCAGGGTGTGCAGCTCCAGGTCAGGGTCCAGCGTGTTCAGCAGCGAGGTCTTGCCCACGCCGCTGTGGCCGGAGAAGACCGAAGTTTTTCCGGCCAGCATGCCCCGCAGCGTGTCGAGGCCCGCGCCGGTCATGCAGCTCGCGCGGACCACGGGCACGCCCAGGTCAAGATAGATGGCCAGCTCCTCCGGGTCCCCCTCCGCGAGGTCCGTCTTGTTCAGCACCAGCAGGGGCCGCACGCCGCCCGTCTCCGCCGTGATCAGGTAGCGGTCCACCAGCCCCGGCCGGAAGCGCGGCTGCGCCGCCGCCGCCACGATGACCAGCTGGTCCACGTTGGCGGCGAGCACCTGGCGCTTGAGCCGGTCATGGGCGCCCGCGGGCCGGCCCAGCACGCCGTGGCGGGGGGCCACGCCGCGGATGAAGGCGTCCTCCTCCTCGAACTCGACCCAGACGCGGTCCCCTGCGGCCAGCAGGGACTCCTCCCCCTCGTGCAGGCGCTCGTCAATGAGGCATACCCGCTCGCGCTCCCTTCCGGGGAGGTCCTCCAGAAACTGCACAAAGGCCCACTTCTTCGCGTGCGAAATGAGCACCGCGTTGGGCGCGAACTCCGCGGGCAGGGCGTCCCTGCCGGCGGCCACGGCGGCCTCCGTCAGCTTGCCCAGGGCGCGGCGGTGCCGCACGAGGTCGTGGGAGAACGCCGTGTCGCCGCGGCGCTCCCAGTCCTTCTCGCGCACGAGGCCGCGCTTCTTCTTGTCAAGGTGTTTTTTCTTCATGCTCCGCCGGGGGCCCGGACGCGCGCGTCCAGGCGCGCGCATAGTCTATGTCATAAACGGCGGGGAGTTCGCCCTCCGCCGGGAGGCCGAACCACTCCTCCATGATCTCCACATCGAGGTTCAGCGTCAGCGGCTGGTGCCAGAGGGGGTTTGTCCCCTCGCGCACAAGAACGCCGTCCACATACCAGCGCAGCCGCTCCGGGGTCCAGTCGAGGGCGTAGACATGGAAGTCCGCCGCCGGGTCGAAGGGCGCCTCCAGCGCGTCCGACCACTGCCGGTGGGTCCGGCTTTCGGGCGTGTGGAAGACGTGGGCCGTGAGGTGGACCTTCCGTTCCTTGCCGGGCGCGCGCGCGCCGATCTCGTAGACGTCCAGCTCCGTCCAGCGTTCGGGCATGGCGTGGTAGAACCAGAAGGCATTGCAGATGCAGGCGGGCATCATTTTGGCCCGCACCTCGAAATGCCCGTACAGAACCGTTTCCCGGCTTTGGACGGCGGCGGTGGTGTGGGTCCAGGCCTTTCCGCCGGGCCCCGGTTCGGGCGCGGGCAGCGCGCGCGCGGCGAGGTGGAGCTGTCCGCCGGACACCGAGACGTTGGCCTCGTCGAAGCGGCCGGGGGGACGTCCCTCCCAGGTGGGGTTCTTGGGCCACCACTTCTTCGTGTCCAGGGTGTCGCCGTCAAACTCGTCCCAGAACGTGTCCAGCCGGGTCCAGCCCGCGCTGTTCTTCTGGTCGGCGAGGGGGAATGAATGATTCTCGCGTTTCGGCGCGGCGGTGAAGTCCGCCGAAGTAAGGGAAAACACCGGATCCCCGGGGGGCGGCGCCTCCGCGCGGGCGGCCGCGGCGCACAGGAGGCCGCACAGGACCGCTGTCCGCATTCCCGCGCGGCGCCCGCCGCTTCCCGCCCCGAACGGCATCAGTCCCGCTCGAAGGAGACCCGCGTCCCGATGTAGTCGGCGAGCTCGTCCATGGGCACGCGCGTCTGCTCCATCGTGTCGCGGTCGCGCACGGTGACCGTGCCGTTCTCCTTCGTCTCGAAGTCCACGCAGACGCAGTACGGGGTGCCGATCTCGTCCTGGCGGCGGTAGCGCCGGCCGATGGCGCCGGCCTGGTCGTAGTAGGTGTTGAACTTGCGGCGCAGCTTCTTCTCCAGCTCCTCGGCGATCTCGGCAAGGCCGTCCTTCTTGACCAGCGGGAGGATGGCCGCCTTGATGGGGGCGAGCTTCGGCACGAAGCGCATGACCACGCGGGTCTCGCCGGCGACCTCCTCCTCGTCGTAGGCGTCGCAGAGCACGGCGAGGGTGGTGCGGTCGGCGCCCGCCGACGGCTCGATGACCGTGGGGACGAAGCGCTCGTTCTTCTCCGCGTCGAAGAAGCTCA
This sequence comes from Candidatus Hydrogenedentota bacterium, assembly GCA_029554925.1. GTDB lineage: Bacteria > Hydrogenedentota > Hydrogenedentia > Hydrogenedentales > CAITNO01 > JAAYBR01. The sequence goes on from JAKPUV010000566.1 coordinate 7,309, forward strand.
GGTCCTTGCCCGAGTGCGTGCCGTGGGCCGTCAGGTCGAAGGTGCCCCGGTTGGCCAGCCCCTGCAGCTCGCCCCAGCCGAAGGGGAACTCGTACTCCACGTCCACGGTGCGCTTGGAGTAGTGCGCCAGCGACTCCTTGGGGTGCTCGTACCAGCGGAGCCCGGACTCCTTGATGCCCAGGTCCAGGTACCACTTCCAGATGTCGGCCTGCCACCGCTCAAACCACGCGTCCTCCTCCTCCAGCCGGCAGAAGAACTCGATCTCCATCTGCTCAAACTCGCGGCTGCGGAAGATGAAGTTGCGCGGGTTCACCTCGTTGCGGAAGCTCTTGCCGATCTGCGCGATGCCGAAGGGGATGCGCACGCGCGTGGAGGAGTAGACCTCCTTGAAGTCCACGAAGATGGACTGGCAGGTCTCGGGGCGCAGGTAGGTCTCCACCGACGAGTCGTCGCTCACGCCGAGCCGCGTGCGCAGCATGCTGTTGAACGCCTTCGGCTCCGTCAGCTCGCCGCCGCACTCCGGGCACCGCTCCGTCTCCAGGTGGTCCTGGCGGAAGCGCTTGCGGCAGTCCTTGCAGTCCACCAGCATGTCGTGGAAGTTCTCCACGTGCCCGCTGGCCACCCACACCTGCGGGTGCGTGATGATGCTCGCGTCCAGCCCCACCATGTCGTCGCGGGTCTGGACGAAGTTGTACCACCAGTCGTTCTTCAGGTTGCGCTTGAGCTCCACGCCCAGGGGGCCGAAGTCCCAGCAGCCGTTGATGCCGCCGTAGATGCCGCTCGACTGGAAGATGAAGCCCTTCCGCTTGCACAGGCTGACGATTTTCTCCATGGAACACCACTCCAGCACCGGGGGATTGGGGGGCGCGGAAACGGCCAGAAGGGGCCGCCCGGCAGGAAAACCGCCCCGCATGCCGGTGTGCACGGGGGCGGTCACGTGTCTATTCTAGGGGGTGTTCCCGGCGGAAAGCAAACGCGGGCGCCTCAGCGTACCTCCTCGAGGATGGCGCCGGCGCGCTCGGCGATGTTGAGCAGGTGGTTGCCGACGCGCTCCATGTGGCTGAGCACGTCGAGGAAGAGGACGCTGGACTGGACGTCGCACTGGCCGGCGTCGAGGCGGTGCACATGGCTGTCGGTGCACTTGCGGAGCATCTCGGTGAGCTCCTCGTGGGCCTTGGTCGCCTGCTCAATGGCGCCGGGGTTCTCCCCCTCGAGGATGGCGTAGATCGCCTCAAACTGGAGGTTGAGGCAGTCGTTGATGGCCATGAGCTCGCGCATGCCCTCCGGGGTGACCGGGGCGTTGCTCTCCTTCATTACCCAGTAAACCTGCACCATCTCCTCGGCGTGGTCGCCCAGGCGCTCCGCGTCGTTGACGACGTGGATCATCTTGGGGATGAGCGCGGAGACCGAGGGCTCGACCTCGCGGCGGGACAGGGCGACCAGGTACTCGATGATCTCGCGCTGGAGCCGGTCAATCAGCTGCTCGCGCTTGATCACCTGGTCGGCCAGGGACTCGTTCTGCCCGGTGATGAGCAGGCAGCTCTCCGTCATGGACTTCTGGCCCTTGCGCACCATGAAGATGACCTCGCGCACCGCCTGCTGCAGGGCGATGGCGGGCGCCTTCAGGAGGTTGGGCTCCAGGTACTGGAGCACCGTCTCGCGCTCCGCCTCCACTTTCGGGATCACCCACTGGCAGACCCTGGCCAGCAGGGTGGTCAGGGGCAGGAAAAGCACCACGTTCCAAAGGTTGAACATGGTGTGGGCGTTGGCCGCGTGGCGCATGAGGTTCTCGGGGTGCTCGGAGAAGACCGTGCCCGGCGTCACCCAGTCCACAAAGCCCAGGAAGAGCGGCTTTCCCTCCCACAGGGGCACAAAGAACAGGGCGAACATGTACGCCGTGCCGAAGAGGTTGAAAAAGGTGTGGGCGATGGCGACGCGCTTGGCGTCGCGGTTGGCGTTCAGCGCCGCGAGGTTGGCGGTGATGGTAGTGCCGATGTTGTCGCCGAGGATGAGGGGGACGGCGGTGTAGAAGCCGATGATGCCCTGGCTGCACAGGGCCAGCACAATGCCGACGGTGGCGCTGCTGGACTGGACGACGCAGGTCATGGCGGTGCCGATGGCGATGCTCATCAGGGTCGGCCAGACGGGCATGACCCCGCCCGGGACCTTCGGCGAGCAGTCGAACATGGCGAACCAGCCGATGAACTCCGGACTGTAGCGCAGGGGCTTCAGCACGTCGGACATGATGTTCATGCCCAGGAAAAGAAGCCCGAAGCCCATGACGCTCTCGCCCACGGCGCGCCACTTGGGCTGTTTCAGGAGGGAGAGCATGAGCAGGCCGGCGGCGATGGCCGGGTAGGCCATCTCGTCCAGCTTGAAGGCGATGAGCTGCGCCGTGACGGTGGTGCCGATGTTCGCGCCGTACACCACGCCGATGGCCCGCGTCAGGTCCACCAGGCCGGCGTTCACAAAGCCGACCAGCATGACGGTCATGGCGGAGGAGGACTGGATCATCCCCGTGACGACGGTGCCCGCGATGATGGCGAAAAAGCGGTTCTGCGTCATGAAGTGCAGGATGGACCGCAGCCGGCGGTCCGCCGCGCGCTGCAACC
>JAKPUV010000570.1 GCA_029554925.1 Candidatus Hydrogenedentota bacterium
CCGGGCACCATGCCCGCCGTGCTGAACGACAGGCTGTACCCCGCCACCGCCCACATCACCGTGACCACGCAGGTGATGACCAGGCACTGCATCAGCACCGACAGCACGTTCTTCGTGCGCACCAGGCCGCCGTAGAACAACGCCAGCCCCGGCAGCGTCATGAACAGCACCAGCGCCATGGACGTCAGCATCCACGCCGTGTCCCCCGAGTCCACCGGGGACACCGCCCCGTCCGCCGCCGCCGCCGACCCCGCCCCCGCCAGGGCCGTGAAAACCGCCGCCGCCCATCCCAGACCTTTTGTCCGCGCCCAAACTGACCGATCCATGCCGCCGCTCCTTGGTGGTTTTCCTACGGAACCGTAGGAGTTTCTCCCGATGGGTACGCGCCGGTGGCTTCGGTGGAGCGGGCACAACGCAGGCCGGCAGGGACACAACGCCCCCGCAACCCGGCACTTTGGCCGGGTTTTAACCGTGTTTCCGCGCTGTTTTTCGCTCCTCATGGCCTAGCCCAGACGCTTGGTGATGGGACCAAGAAAGCATGGGCCGTGCCAAGGGGGACCGAGCAGCACCCGGAAGCCGGGGGGAAATCCGGGGCGAGACGCCCCTGGGACCGCCAGGCTCCAGCCTGGCACCGCGCGCCCCTCTTTCTGTCCGGGCAACCCAGGGCAGGCCTGGCCCTTCGGGCGGCGGCCTGGCCTGGGCTATATTCGGCAACGCTTTCAGCGTTAAATGAGGACTAGGAAGAGGCAATGAACAGAATCTTATCGAAGAGGGCGCGCGGATTTTAGGTGCGATTGCCCCGCATCTTGCGGCGCGCGTTTTCCCGGGGCTATAGTCGCCGGAGGGTGCCCGGCACCCGCAACCTGAAGGGAGATCTGCCATGAGCCGCCTTGTTCCCCTCCTCGCCTGCCTGGCCGTCCTGTCCGCACCGCTGGTTGCGGCCGCCCCGCGCGCCGAAATCCTGGACACAAAGGTCATCTGCGCGCAGGAGGGCCGGTACATCGGCTGGCCGACGGTGTGCCGCACGGGGGACGGGCGGCTGGTGGCCGCCTTCTCCGGCGACCGCGACCAGCATGTGTGCCCCTTCGGCAAGAGCCAGATCATCACCAGCACGGACAACGGCGCGACCTGGGGCGCGCCCGTGACGGTCAACAACACGCCGCTGGACGACCGGGACACGGGGATCGTCGAGACGGCCCAGGGCACGCTGGTGCTGACGTGGTTCACCTCGCTGGCCTTCGAGCGCGATGAGAAGTACGCGCGCCACGCCGAGAAAGTCACGCCGGAACTCCGCCGCGACGGGCTGGGCTACTGGACCCGGCGC
>JAKPUV010000577.1 GCA_029554925.1 Candidatus Hydrogenedentota bacterium
GTGGACCCGGACCGCGACTTCACGCGCGCCTTTCCCCTCGCGGGACTGAAACCCGCCACGAGGCACGCGCTCACCGTCGAGACGCGCGGGCCCGACGGCGCGCCGGGGCAGACGATGGACGGCGGCTTCCGCACGGCGCCGCCCGCCGACGCCCCCGCGCGGATCCGCGCCGTCATCACCACCTGCCACCGCTACCCGCGCCGCGACCTCGGCGACCAGGGCTACAAGATTTACGCGGCCATCGCCGCCCTCGACCCGGACTTCTTCATCCACACGGGCGACATCCTCTACTACGACGAGCGCGCGAAGTCCGTCGCACTCGCGCGCTGGCACTGGCAGCAGCAGTACAGCCTGCCGTCCAACGTCGCGTTTCACCGGAACATTGCGGCGTACTTCATGAAGGACGACCACGACACCTGGCAGAACGACTGCTGGCCCTCCATGAAGAACCCCTACATGGGGGCCTTCACCTTCGAGCAGGGGCTCGGCGTGTTCCGCGAGCAGGTGCCCATGGGAGAAAAGACCTACCGCAGCGCGCGCTGGGGACGCGACCTCGAGGTGTGGATGGTCGAGGGCCGCGACTTCCGCAGCCCCAACGACCTGCGCGACGGCCCCGAAAAGAGCATCTGGGGCGCCGAACAGAAGGAATGGTTCAAGCGCACCGTCGCGGCGTCCGACGCCACCTTCCGCGTTCTCGTCAGCCCCACCCCCCTCGTCGGCCCCGACCGCGAAAGCAAGAACGACAACCACGCCAACGGGGGGTTCGCGCACGAGGGCCGCGAGCTGCGCGCCTTCCTCGCGTCGCAGAAGAACATGATCACCTGCAACGGCGACCGCCACTGGCAGTACACGTCGAAGGACCCCGAAACCGGCCTGCGCGAGTTCTCCTGCGGCCCCGCCACCAACGAGCACGCCGGCGGCTGGCCCCCGGGCGACCGCCGCCCCGAACACCTCTACCTCAACGTGACCGGCGGCTTCCTCACCCTCGAGGTGGACCGCCCCAACGGCACCCCCACCCTCACCGCCCGCTTCCACGACGTGGACGGAAAGGTCCTCTACGAGGAGGCTTTCCCCGCGGAGATGTGAGGACGGCGGGACGGGTTATGCCGCGAAAGAAGAGGGCGCAGCAAGCGGCGCCCCTACGGAGGATTTCCCGACGTCTTCACATATGCCCAAGGCATGCGCACGTAGGGGCGCCGCTTGCCGCGCCCCGGGTGGACACGAAAGCCGTCGCTTGTCCGGTAATCCGGCGGTTCCTGGAACGACAGCCGCCAAAACACCCGCACCGCCCTCCGCGGCTACTCCCCCCCCGAAACCATGACCATCCGCACAGGCTTCCGCATCGCCCAGTCCCCGTGAG
>JAKPUV010000599.1 GCA_029554925.1 Candidatus Hydrogenedentota bacterium
CCCCGAATGCTGCACGGCGGCGGCCCCGCCGGCGGACGCCTGCATGGGCGACCTGCACGACACGGGCCACGATCTGGCGGCGCTGCTGCGGGGGGAAAAGGCGCGGGACATCCTGCGCTGGCGCCGCCAGAACCTCTGCGCATGCACGTGGGAGTGCGCCGTCACCAACAGTGCGCTGCACAGCCCGCGCATTCTCTTCCGTCTCGGACGCAGCGCCCTGGGCCACTGGCTATCCGGCAAAGGCTGACCCGGAACCCGCCGGAGGGTCAGTTTCGGTTCACACCCATGTATCCCTGCGAAATGATGTCCTCCATCATCTCGGGGGAGAGCTGCACCTCCCCGGCGGCGTGGGAGGCGGGATTCGGGGCGGCGGCCTGGGCGTCCAGCACCCGCCGCAGCATCTCCACGCCCTCCGGCGTAAGATGGGCCGGGGCGGCCCGCAGCACGTCCTCCCTGGGGGCGATGCCATAGCGGGCGCAGTGGGCGAAGAGAACGGCCTTGAGCCGCCGCAGGTCCTCCGGGCGCTTCGCGGACAGATCGTTCAGTTCCCAGGGGTCGGCGACCAGATCGTACAGTTCATAGGTCGTCGGGCTGCCGGGGGCAAAGAGCGCCCAGTCGCGGATGGCCTCCCACTCGTTGCGCCGGGCGGTCGAGGCCTTCTGCACGACCAGTTTCATCCTCCCGTCGCGAACGGTGAGGAATCCCATCTTCCGGTCCTCGGACACGCCGTACGCGGGCGGGTGGGCGGCGGGGTCAAGGAGGTTCCGGCCCTCCATGCCTGCGGGCCCGGGGATCCCGAGCGCGGCGAGCAGCGTTGGCATGATGTCCATCGGGCTGGCCAGGTCGGAGAGCACGCCCCCCTTCGGGGTCTTTCCCGGCAGACGCAGAATAAGGGGAACGCGGGTGCAGGTCTCGTAGGGCGTTGAGTGGCACCAGGCCCCCGGCTTCTCGTTGAACGACTCGCCGTGGTCGGAGAAAAAGACGACCTGCGCGGCGTCATACAGGCCAAACGCCCGCAGACGGTCCAGCATCTCGCCGACGCGCCCGTCCATGAAAGCCGCCTCGCCGTCATAGACCCGGCGCGCATAGTCCACATCGTGCTCGTTGGTGGTGGCGGGGTCGTTCTTGAACAGTTTGTCGTCCAGAATCTGGAACGTCAGGTTCACTGTTCCCAGGCGCCCGCCCTCGTTCCGGATGACCTCGGGCGTGTGGTTGATGTACTCCGAGTGGGGCTCGTAGAAATGGCGGAAAAGGAGAACCCCTCCGCCGCCCAAAGCCTTCAGCGCGTCCGCGTTGAGATCCAGGAAGTCCCGGACCATCTGGGAAACCACCTCGGTGTCCTCGGAAAACAGGTAGACGTCGAAGCCCTGGTCGAAGCCCGTGCCCGGCCCGACAAACCCGTCGAAAAGCGTGCGCACGAAGCCCACCGAGAAATACCCCTGCCCACGCAGCACCTCGGCGAGCGTGGTGACACTTTGCGGGAGGACCGAGAGGTGCAGCTCCGCGGTGTGCTGGGAGGGGTACAAGGAGGTGAAGATGGAACCGAACGAGGGGCGGGTCCACGGGCTCGCCGTGGTGACCTGGTCATACAGAACGCCCTCTGCGGCCAGCCGGTCCACGTGGGGCGTCTTGTTTGTCGGGTGGCCGTAGCAGCCCAGCGGGGAATTGCGGAGCGTGTCCGCTCCCAGAAGCACCACGTCCGACAGGCGCTTCTTTCCGGCCTGCCGGGCCGCATAACGCCTGAGTGAGACAATCTCGCAGTAAAAATCGTCCGCGTGCCAGCCCGTTCCCTCAGGCCCCGAGGCGGCGCACTCCAGCGCAAGCCGCACCTTTTCCGCTCCGGCAGGCACAATGCACGACCTTCCCCGGGGGGCCCATTCCGCGCCCCCCGGCACCAACAGCTCAGCGACCCGCGCCTCGGGTGCCACACGCCGCCACGTTCCCTCCACCAGCGCCTCCACCAGCGCGATTGGCTGGCATCCCGGGACCCCCTGAGGCCGTATCCAGACGTTGAACTTGACGACATCCCCCGGGCCGGCGTCCATGGGCGTGGAGACCAGCCGCGCTAGGGACTGTTCCCCCGCCTGCGGAAACAGGACGAGACCCACGCCGGATTTTCCCGTGCGCGCGGCCGTCCTCGATGCCGCCCAGGCGTTCGCGGCACCCCCACTTTCAGGCGTCCATCCGGAAATCACCGCACCTTCCGCCCCTTCCATGCCGCCGTTTTCATTGGCCGGCCGCGGAAACGCCAGCGTGGGAAAGGACGTGTCCAGCGGCGCGTAGGTCGTTGTGTCAGAGAGGTCCTTGGCCTGTTGTGCCGGGGGCGTGGGAGGGGCCGTATCCACAGAAGGGGCGGAACTGTTCAAAAACATGGTCGAGAAACCGGCAAGACCCAGCAGGGCGGCACCCGCGGCGAACAGGAGGGAAATCCCGTCCCTGGAGGAACGCCCCGTCCCCGGCGCGCGCTTGTCACTCGGTTCAAAAGAAGGCATGCTGTCCGATTATACCTCCTGTTGGCTTCCGCCGCAATCCGTCAGGGATAACGAGCCCGCCTCTGCTTCAATTCCCGGCCAAAAAACTGACACAGGCGGGGGCGATGTGGTAACATGCGCCAATTTATCCCACGCGGGAGAGGTGTACCCAATGCAAAAAGCCATAGAAAACCTGGTGGCCGCAACCCTTGCCGAAGATATCGGCCAGGAGGACCTGACCACCAACACGATTGTCCCCCCCGAACTCCGCTGCCTGGCGCGGCTCTACGCCAAACAGGACGGGGTTCTCAGCGGCATGAAACCGTTCCGGGCCGCTTTCGACCTGATGGACGCCGACGTG
>JAKPUV010000602.1 GCA_029554925.1 Candidatus Hydrogenedentota bacterium
TCCGGAACCCCGCGCCGCACGCGGTCCGCCATCATCAACAGGGCGTCTATCCCCGTGTTGCCCGTCACAAACACACGGTCCGGGGCCGCCCCCTCCCGCAGCAGGTTGTCCCGGCTTTCCCCCGTGGGCGCGAAGTGCAGCGCCGCGATCCGGGAGATCATGAGGCGGTTCGCCTCCTCGGGCCACGGAGCCTCCAGATTGCCCGTGCGCAGCCCCGCCTCCACATGGCCCACCGGGATGCGGTGGTAGAAGGCCGCCATGGCCCCCGCCAGCGTCGTGGCCGTGTCCCCCTGCACCAGCACCAGATCCGGCGGCGCGGCGGAAAATTGCGCGTCCAGCGCCTCCAGCGCGCGGGCCATGAAACTGCACAGGGTCTGCCCCGGACGCATCAGGTCCAGGTCCGTGTCGGGTGTGACGCCGAAGGCCTCCAGCGCCTGGTCGAGCATCTGCCGGTGCTGCGCCGTGACCCAAAGGCTCCCCGCAAGTTCCGCATGGTCCCGCAGGGCCAGCAGCACGGGGCACAGCTTGACGGCCTCGGGCCGCGTTCCGGCAATGACAGCGACAGTCTTCTTCACGATGATCCTGCTCCCGGCCGGACATTCCTCCGACCGAATCCATCATACTCCAAGCGGCGGACGGCATCCCAGCGCCGTGGGCAGGGTGCAGTGGCGGGGGGAACCCGCCGGCGGCATGGACGCAATGGACCGCATGGACAGAATGGACGGAGGGAACCAGCGTCTCCGGCTGCGCACCGCCCCCGTCTCCGCCCTCCATATCCTGTCCGTGTCCCTGGGTGTTGGTCCGTGCGGCGCGCCCTACCACCGGCCCGGCACGGCCCTCCCGCATTCGGGGCATCTTCCCTCCGACACCCGCAGGGCGCACACGCGGAATCCGGAACGCTCCACCAGCGCCGCGCCGCATTCCGCGCAGAAGGTGTTTTCGCGCGCCCCCGTCTGCCGGGGCAGGTTGCCCGTGTAGACGTGGCGCAGCCCCGCCGACTTCCCGATGTCCCAGGCCTTGGTCAGGTCTTCGGCCGTGGTGGGGCGGACCCTCCGCTTCCGGTACTGCGGGGTGAACGCGGTCACATGCCACGGGATGTCCGGCGAGAGTCCGCACAGGAACGCCGCCAGCCGCCGCAATTCCTCCGCGTCGTCGTTGAATCCGGGCACCAGCAGCGTCACGACCTCCACCCAGACCCCCGCCGCCGCCAGCCGCGCCAGCGTGTCCATCACCTCCGGCAGCCGCCCGCCCAGTTCCCCGTAGCGGCGCGCGTCAAAGCACTTCAGGTCCACCTTGAACACATCCAGCACGGGCAGCAGAAAACCCAGTGCCTCCGGCGTGGCGAAGCCGTTGCTCACAAAGCCGCACAGCATCCCCCGCGGTTTCGCCTCTTCAAAGACCGCCCGCGCCCATTCGGACGTGATCAGGGGCTCGTTGTACGTGCTGACCATCAGCGCGGCCCCGGCGCGCTCGCCCGCCTCGGCGATCTCCCGCGCCGTGCATGCATGCACCGCCGCCCCCGCCGCCGGATCCCGCAGGATCTGGCTGGTGTTCCAGTTCTGGCAGAAGGGGCAGCGCAGATTGCACCCCAGCATGCCAAACGACAGCGCCACGCCGCCCGGCTTCACATGGTAGAACGGCTTCTTCTCCACCGGGTCCGCCGCCAGCCCCGCCACATACCCGAAGGGCACCTTCAGCACGCCCCCCTCGTTGTGCCGCACCCGGCATACCCCCCGCCGACCCGGCCGCACCAGGCACCGGTGCCCGCACGCCAGACACCGCACCGCACCGTCGGCCTCGGCACCCGTCAGCGCCGACGCTGCAGCCACGGCCTGCCCGGAAAGAAGCTTCCGGAAGACCGTCGCCATGATCTCATCCATTTTGGTTCTTGGTTTCATTCCTTTTTGCCGCGCCCCGCCCGATTGCCTCTTCCGCGCCCAGTATACCACCGGCCCGCCCGCGGCGGACCGTCCTGCTTGACAATTCTGCTAAATTCTTGTATACAATATGCATGCGTGGGCGCCGGCAAACGCAAACACTGGCCTACACTGAAAGGAGTCACCCCATGTCCGATGATCTTGATGCCCGGTTCAAACAGGCAAGCGAGGAGGTCACTCAGCTCTCCGAGGCCCCCGACAACCTGGCGAAACTGAAACTGTACGCCCTGTTCAAGCAGGCGTCCGCCGGAGACTGCACGGGATCGCGCCCGGGCATGCTGGACTTTGTCGCGCGGGCGAAGTATGACAAGTGGAAGGAACTGGAGGGCACGCCGCAGGAAGAGGCAAAGCAGCAGTACATCGACTTCGTGGAGGAACTGAAGGCTGCGGACAAGGCGAAGTAAGGCGCGGCGCCGCAGTTGAGACGCACGGTTTCGCCGCCGGACCCCCGGGTCTGGCGGCGTTTTCTATTGGACGCGCCGGTCCGTGTAGACGCCCTCGCCGAGGGCGCGCGCGTGCATGCGCAGCTGGGCAATGTTTTCGAAGCAGGCATGGACGCTGTGTCCGGCGGCGGTCCGGACCCCGGTGCAATAGACAAGGGCGCGGACGGGCGGCACGCCGGAGTGTCCCTTGGAGCGCTCGTGCTCGGCGATGGCGAAGGAGATGCCCAGGGCATCGTAGAACTCCGGCTCGTGCTCCTGCCAGGACTTGTGCGCGGCCTTGCAGAAGCGCTCGGCGTTGCCGGGGGCGAGCGCGGCCACGAAGTGCCCGGCGCCCATGTGGGCGATGAGGAAACCGGGATCCTTGAGCCGCTCCCCGCACGCCTCCAGAATGCGGGCGGCGTGGCGCAGCGCCTTGTTGCGCGCGTCGGGCCCCACGGCGCGGCCGAACTCCACCAGGTTGACCAGCTCCATGCAGGCCAGCGCGAAACGGGACTTCCGGCTGATGCGGTGCTGTATCTCGTACTTCGCCATGCGGTGGTTCATCAGCGCGGTCAGCGGGTCCGGATCCCGCAGTCCGGCGGCCCCGTCCAGCAGCGCCTTGAGGCGCGTGGTGAGGGTCATGGCGTCGCAGGGTTTCGGCAGAAAGTCATCGGCCCCCTGCCCCAGCCCGTGGCGCAGCTCCTCCTCGGCGGACATGGAGGAGAACAGCATCACCGGAAGGGTGAAAAGATCCCGGTCGGCGCGCACGCGGCGGCAGGTTTCAAACCCGCTCACCTCGGGAAGCATCACCTCCATGAGCACCGCCGAGGCGCCGCTCTGCTTGAGCACCTCGCACACCCGTCCCCCGCGCGATTCCAGCAGGCATTCAATGCCCACCCCCGCCAGGACACTGCGCACCCAGGCCCCCGCCTGCGCGTCCCAGTCCGCATATAAGACTTTGACCACGGCACCTCCTCGTTGTCAT
>JAKPUV010000653.1 GCA_029554925.1 Candidatus Hydrogenedentota bacterium
AACGTCGAGCACATCCTCGCGGGCGTGGCCCGGCACTACGCCGGGCTCATGGAGTCCCTGGACGACCCCCAGCTCCGCGAGCGCTCCGCCGACCTGCGCGACGTGGCGGACCGGCTCCAACGCCGCCTGCTTGACCAGGAGCACCCCGACCTCAAGTCGCTGCCCGGCCCCTGCGTCATCGTCGCCCGCGAGCTCGCCCCCTCGGACACGGCGAGCATGGACATGGCAAACACCCGGGGGCTCGCCCTGGACGCCGGAAGCGTCACCTCGCACTCCGCGATCCTCGCGCGCGCCCTCGGCATCCCCGCCGTCACCGGCGCCACCCACCTCAGCGGCCACGTCGCCCCGAAGTCCACGGTCATCGTGGACGGGTCCCGCGGCGTCGTGGTGGTCAACCCCTCGCCCGAGACGCTGGAGCGCTACCGCCGCGAGGAGCGGGAGTACTCCCGCCGGCGCGCCCAGCTCATGCGCGCCAGCCGCAGCGGCCCCGCCTGCACGCTCGACGGGGAGACCGTCTCGCTCCAGGCGAACATCGAGCTGCCCCGCGAGCTCCGCAACAGCGTGAAGGTGGGCGCGGACGGCATCGGCCTGTACCGGACCGAGTTCCTGTTTCTCGACCGCGACGAGGCGCCGGGGGAGGAGGAGCAGACCGCCGCTTACGAGGCGGCCGCCCGCGCCGTGGGCCCCCTCACCGTGACCCTGCGCACCATGGACATCGGCGGCGACAAGATGGCCGCCCACCTCCAGATTTTCCAGGAGGAGAACCCCCAGCTGGGCTGGCGCGCCGTCCGCTTCTGCCTCGCCCGGCCCGACATCTTCAAGACCCAGCTGCGCGCCATGCTGCGGGCCTCGGCGGCCGGCGGCATCCGCATCATGTTCCCCATGATCAGCGGCGTCGAGGAGCTGCGCGCCGTCAAGGCCGTCCTCCGCGAGGTGCGCGACGGGCTGGACCGCGAGGGTGTGCCCTACGACCGCGACATCAAGATAGGCTCCATGGTCGAGGTCCCCTCGGCCGTCATGCTGGCCGACGACCTCGCCCGCGAGTGCGACTTCTTCAGCATCGGCACCAACGACCTGATCCAGTACTCCCTCGCCGTGGACCGGGGCAACGAGAAGATCGCCTACCTCTACGAGCCCGCGCACCCCGCGGTCCTGCGGCTCGTGCGCCGCGTCACCGCCGCCGCCCGCGAGGCGGGCATCCCCTGCGGCATCTGCGGCGAGATGGCCGGCGACCCGCTCTTCACCGAGGTCCTGGTCGGCCTCGGCGTCACCTCCATGAGCATGGCCCCCCTCTCCCTTCCCGCCGTCCGGGCGGAGCTCGCCATGATCTCCGCCAAGGAGGCCCGCGCCCTCGCCGAGCAGGCGCTGCGCCTGCCCACGGCCGCCGAAATCCGTGAACTCCTCCGCAGCCGCCACGAGGCGCGCGCGGCCGGCGCCGTCGGACACCGGAAATGACCGGATCCCCCCCCCGACATATCACGGTGCTCGGCTCCACCGGGTCCATCGGGCGCAACGCCCTCGACGTGGTGCGCCGGACCCCGGGGGCCTATGTGGTGGACGCGCTGGCGGCAAACGCCAATGTGGACCTGCTCGCCGCCCAGATACGCGAGTTTTCCCCGAGGGCAGTCGCCGTTCATGACCGCGGGGCCGCCGCGAAACTCCGGGAAATGATGCCCGGGCTGGACGTGCTGGAGGGCCAGAAGGGCCTTGCCGAGGTGGCGGCGCGGCCCGTGGACACGGTCCTCTGCGCCGTTGTCGGGGCGGCGGGGCTTCCCCCGCTGCTGGCCGCCATAGACGCGGGCAACCGGATCGCCCTGGCCAACAAGGAACCCCTGGTCATGGCCGGGCAGCTCGTCATGGCGCGGGCGGAAAAGCGCGGGGTGGACATCCTCCCCGTGGACAGCGAGCACAGCGCCATTTTCCAGTGCCTCGGCGGGCGCAGCGCCGCGGGCGTGCGCTGCATCCTGCTCACCGCCTCGGGGGGGCCCTTTTACGGGCGCACCCGCGAGGAACTCCGCGGCATCACGCCGGAGCAGGCCGCCCGCCACCCCCGCTGGCGCATGGGCGCCAAGATCAGCGTGGACTCCGCCACCCTCATGAACAAGGGCCTCGAAATCATCGAGGCCATGCACCTCTTCGGCGTGCCCCACGACCGCATCGGCGTCGTCATCCATCCCGAAAGCGTGGTCCACGGGTTGGTCGAGTTCGCCGACGGCAATATCCTCGCCCAGATGGGTGTTACCGATATGCGGGCGCCCATAGCCTACGCGCTGGCGTACCCCGGGCGCGCCGCGGAGCCCGTCGAGCGGCTGGACCTCGCAAGACTCGGGTCCCTGACCTTCGCCGCGCCCGACACGGAGGCCTTCCCGTGCCTGGAGCTCGCGCGCGGGGCCGCCCGCAGCGGCGCCGGCGCGCCCGCCGTGCTCAACGGCGCCAACGAGCAGGCCGTGGCCGCTTTCTGCGCGGGGCGCATCCCGTTTCTTGCCATTGGCGACGTGGTGGCCGGCGCCCTGGAGAGGGAGTCGGGCCTGCCCGGGGGCACGCTCGCTGAAATTCTGGACGCCGACCGGCGCGCGCGCGCCGCGGCAGACGAAATCATCACCCGTCTGGAGGGTTGCCGGTGATATACAGCATGATCATCTTTCTGGCGGTGCTCAGCGCCCTCGTGTTCTTCCACGAGCTGGGGCACTTCCTCGCCGCCAAGGCCTGCGGCATCTACGTCAAGCGCTTCAGCGTGGGCATGCCCCCGCGCCTCTTCGGCGTGCAGATCGGCGAGACCGACTACTGCATCGGCGCCCTGCCCTTCGGCGGCTTCGTCATGATGGCCGGCCAGGAGGATGTGCCCCTGACGGACGAGGAGCGGGAGAAGCAGTACGGCGGCGTGCCCCCCGAGCGCTGGTTCCGGAACCGTCCCGTGCGGCAGCGCATCATGGTGCTGGCCATGGGCCCCTTCATGAACCTCGTGCTCGCCGTGGTCATTTACTTCCTGGTGGCCCTCGCCGGCGCCCAGGTGCCCGAGTGGGACATGCACGCCAAGGTCGGCGAGGTGGCCCCGGACTCTCCCGCCCTCACCGCGGAACTGCGCCGCACGACGGGCGACGCCGCCCCAGACCTCTCCGCGCCCCCCGACGCCAGGGGCTTCCTGGTGGGCGACGAGATCCTTCTGGTGGACGGGCGCCCCATTGAAAACCTGACCGATCTGGCGGCCGTGGCCATCCTCGGCGGGCCGGGCCGCGAGCATGACATCGTCATCGCCCGCGAGATGGCCCCCGGCGTCGTCGAGCGCCTCTTCACCCGCCTTGCCCCCGAGGTCGCCGAGGGGGAGGAGCACCCCCGCTTCGGCCTGCTCCCCTTTGACACCGCAAAGATCGGGTTTGTGCAGGAAAACTCCCCCGCCGCGCGCGCCGGGCTCCGCGAGGGGGACATCATCCACCGCGCCGACGGGCGCGTCGTGTCCCGGGACTCCTTCATTCGCCTGATGGAGGGCATTCCCGAGGGTGGCACCACCCGGCTGGACGTCGAGCGCGACGGCGCCCCCCTTCAGGTGGAGGTGTTCCCGGAGACCGTCGGCCGGGTACTCGGCATGCTGGCCGCCCCGCCCCGCGGCGACGACGGCGAAAAGGAACCCCCGGAAATCCTCTCCGTAACCGACGGCCTGCGGGAGAAGACCGGGCTGCGCCCCCGCGACCGCATCGTCAAGGTCAACGGGGCACCCGCCACCATGGAGGCCCTCGCGGAGGCCGAGCGGGGCGCCCCGGGCGGGGAAATGCTTTTCGAGATCGCCCGCCCGGCCGTGCTCATGGGCTTGGTGGAGGACGCGCAGACCCTGACGGTGCAAGTGCCCGTGGACGCCGTCCGGGCCATCGGCATCGGGTTCAACACGGTGTTCGTGCTGCGCAAGTACTCCCCCGGCGAGGCGCTGATCCAGTCCTTCAAGGACAGCTACCTGGCCGTGGAACGCACCGTCCTCACCCTTAAGGGGCTCTTCGCGCGCGATGTCCGCATGAAGGACCTCGGCGGACCCCTCATGATCTGGGACGTGACCACCAAGGCCGCCGAGGCGGGATGGAACTGGCTCCTGCGCACCACCGCCTTCATCAGCGTCAATCTCTTCATCTTCAATCTGCTGCCCCTCCCCGTGCTCGACGGCGGCCAGATCGTCACCAACACCATCGAGTCCATCCGCCGAAAACCCCTCAATGAGCGGTTTTTGGAGCGCTTCCAGCAGGCCGGCCTGATCCTGGTGTTGGCGCTCATGCTCTTCGTGACGTATAATGACATCGTGCGCAAGGTGCAGGAATGGATTCCCTGATCCCCGTCCCGGAGCGCGCACCCCTTCGGAAATCTTCTAGGAGAACGCTATCATGAGCCGTGTGACCTGCAAGTTCGGCGGTTCCTCCCTCGCGGACGCGGCGTGCGTGCGGGGCGTGGTGGACATCATCCGCGCCGACGCCGGCCGGCGCTTCGTCGTGCCCTCGGCGCCCGGAAAACGGGACGCGGGCGACAAGAAGATCACCGACCTGCTCTATGCGTGGCACAGCCTGGCCCTGGGCGGGCTGGACCCCGCGGAGCCCCGCCGCATCATCGAGGAGCGCTTCCTGGAGCTGGCCCGCGACCTGGGCGTCACCTTCGACATCGCCTCGCACCTCGCCGAGATCGCGGGAAAGGCCGGCATGTATGAAGCGCCGGACTACATGGCCTCCCGCGGCGAGTACCTGAACGGCCGCCTGATCGCCGAGGTGCTCGGCGCCGAGTTCGTGGACCCCGCCGACTGCATCCGGTTCCGCGCCACCGGCGAGCTGGACCCGGCCTCCTATGACCTGCTGGGCGCGCGCCTCCAGGGCGACGGGCTCTATGTGGTGCCGGGGTTCTACGGCGCCCTGCCCGACGGGACCATCAAGACCTTCTCCCGCGGCGGCAGCGACGTCACCGGGTCCATCGTGGCCCGCGCGTCGAAGTCGGACCTGTACGAGAACTGGACCGACGTGTCCGG
>JAKPUV010000662.1 GCA_029554925.1 Candidatus Hydrogenedentota bacterium
AAGCGCGCCGGAGACGACGCCTCGGCCGCTATCGCCGCCATGAAGGAGACCAAGGAGCAGGCGGCGGCGCTGGAGGAGCGCGTGCGGGAGCTGGACGCCGCCTCGCGGGAGTTCATGCTGGTGCTGCCCAACCTGCCCGACGACTCGGTGCCCGAGGGGGCCGACGCCGCCGACAACCCCGTGGCCCGCGTGTGGGGCGATCCGCCGGTCTTTGACTTCGAGCCGAAGGACCATGTGGATCTGGGCGAGAAGCTGGGCCTCTTCGACTTCGGCCGGGCCGCCAAGATCGCCGGGGCCCGGTTCAACCTGTCCCTGGGCGCGGGCGCCCTGCTCGAGCGCGCCCTCGCGGCGTTCATGCTCGACCTGCACACCCGCGAGCACGGGTACACCGAGGTGCTGGCGCCCCTCATGGTCAATTCCGACGCCATGCAGGGCACGGGCCAGCTCCCGAAATTCGCCGAGGACCTCTTCCGCGTGCAGGGGGGCGACTACTGGCTCATCCCGACAGCGGAGGTCCCCGTGACCAACATCCACCGCGACGAGATGCTCGACGACGCGGACCTGCCCATCAAATACGTTGCCCACACCCCCTGTTTCCGCAGCGAGGCCGGCTCCTACGGCAAGGACACGCGCGGCATGATCCGCCAGCACCAGTTCAACAAGGTCGAAATGGTGCAGTTCACCCGCCCCGAGGAGTCCTGGGACGCCCTCGAGTCGCTCACGCGCAACGCCGAGGCCGTGCTCCAGCGGCTGGGCCTGGCCTACCGCGTGGTCACCCTCTGCACCGGCGACATGGGCTTCTCCAGCGCCAAGACCTACGACCTCGAGGTGTGGCTCCCCGGCCAGAACGCCTACCGCGAGATCAGCTCCTGCTCCAACTTCACGGATTTCCAGGCGCGGCGCGCCAACATCCGCTTCAAGCGCGGCAAGAAGCCGGAATTCGTCCACACCCTCAACGGGTCCGGTCTCGCCGTGGGCCGCACCGCCGTGGCGGTGCTCGAAAACGGCCAGCGGGCCGACGGTTCCATCGAGATTCCCGCCGCCCTGCGCCCCTACATGGGCGGCATGGAGCGCATTGAGCCCAAATGAGCGGCGCGCAGTACGATCAGGAGTCCATGGACCGGGCGGCGGAGGCGCTGCGGTCCCCCCGGGGCACCGTGGTGCTCACGGGGGCGGGGATATCCGTGGAAAGCGGTATTCCGGATTTTCGCAGTCCGGGTGGCATTTGGTCCAAGTATCCCCCCGAGGAATACGCCACCATAGACGCGTTTTATGCGAATCCTGACAGAGTTTGGGAGCTCTGGTATGAACTGGCCGATTCGCTCCGAAATGTGAAGCCCAATCCGGCCCATCTGGCGCTGGCCGACCTGGAGGAGATGGGGGTTGTGCAGGCGGTCATCACGCAGAACATTGACGCGCTTCATTTCCACGGCGGCAGCGTGAACGTGGTGGAATACCATGGCAGCATGGACTGGCTGGTGTGCCCGGCCTGCCACCGGCGGCGGAAACTGGGCCTGGACCAGCGCGCCCTGGGCGCGCCCCGCTGCGAGTGCGGGGGCTACATGAAGCCCGACATCGTGCTGTTTGGCGAAGTCATTCCCCATCAGGCGCTTCACCACGCCGACGCCCTGGCCCGGCGGTGCGGGGCGTTCATGGTGGTCGGCACCTCGGCCCTGGTGTATCCGGCGGCCCATCTGCCCCGTCTGGCCAAGGAAAGCGGCGCGGTGGTGATCGAGTGCAACACGGCGCCGACGGGTCTCACGGAGACCGTCACGGACATTTATCTGGAGGGTTCCGCCGGGGCCACGCTTCCGGCGCTTGTCCGGCGGGTCCGGGGGGGATGACGGCGCGCCCCGGGGGAGATAATCCTTGACAAAAACGGGGGCAGGGGCTACAATAACCGAGACACTGGAGAAAACTGTGTCCAGACCTGTCCGGGTACCGGACAGGTCCGTGCCGGAATTGCACAAAGGAGGACAGGTCATGTCGTCATCCGTGGTGTCCCTCAAGCGGGGCTTGCATGCGGCCGTGCTGCTTTCACTGGTCTGCCTCGCCATGCCGGCGCTGGCCGACACGGTGGACACGCCGGTCCGCCAGTACGGATATTCCTACGGATTCCCCATGTCCGGGATCGCGGCGCTGTCGCCCGACGGCAGCCAGTTCGCCATGGCGTCCGGTGCCACGGTGCGCATTGTGGACACGGACACGGGCCTTCCGGTGCGCACGCTCTCCGGCCATCTCCAGACGGTGACCGCCGTGGCCTGGTCGGCCGACGGCACCCGCATCGCCTCGGGCTCCCTCGACTACACGGCCCGCGTGTGGGACGCCGTCACGGGCGAGCTCATCTGCACCACTTCCCAGCCCCGGGGCGAGGTGCTCTCCGTCGCCTTGTCGGGCAACGGGTCGCGGCTTATCACCGGCGCCGCGTCCCTGTCCGTGGGCGGGGTCGTTGTGCTTTCGGGCGCCGCCTATCTGTGGGACGGCACCACGGGCGTGCTCATCAACGGGCTTGGCCACGCCGGGAACGTCAGCGCGGTGGCCTTTTCTCCCGACGGCGCCTACGCGGCGACCGGCTCCTCCGTGAT
>JAKPUV010000725.1 GCA_029554925.1 Candidatus Hydrogenedentota bacterium
GGGGCTTCGGGAGACGGGGGCGCTGGAGATTCTGGGACGGTGGGTGTTCGGGCGGACGCGCACGGAGCGGGGGGCGCTGGTGCGCATGTCCCTGTGGGTGACGGGGCTGTCGGCGTTCCTGAACAACACGCCGATCGTGGCCATGTTCATCCCGGTGGTGACGGGGTGGTGCCGCAGGCACCAGGTGTCCCCGTCGCGGCTGCTGATGCCGCTGTCGTTTCTGACGATCCTGGGGGGCACCTGCACGCTCATCGGCACGAGCACCAACCTGGTGGTGAACGGCATGATGCGGCAGGCGTCGGAGGCGTCCCCGGAGCTGGCGGAGTCGCTGCGGCCGATGGGGCTGTTCGAGCTGTCCTGGCTGGGGCTTCCCACGGCGGTGGCGGGGGCGCTGTTTCTGGTCCTGTTCAGCCGCCGGCTGCTGCCGGAGCGCAGGGACTTCTTCGCGCAGATGCGCGACGCGTCGCGGGAGTACCTGGTGAACCTGGAGATCCAGCCGGGGTGCCGCCTGTCGGGGCAGACGGTGGAGGAGGCGGGGTTGCGGCGGCTGCCGGGGCTGTTCCTGGTGGAGATCGCGCGGGGGGACCAGCTTCTCACGCCGGTGGCGCCGACGCAGATGCTGGCGGCGGGGGACGTGCTGACGTTCACGGGGGTGGCGGCGACGATCGTGGACCTGGAAAAGATTCCGGGCTTTGTGCCCGTGGGCGGCGGGGGCTACGAGACGGGGGCGGTGAGCCGGCGGGGCCGGGTGCTGTGCGAGGCGGTGGTGTCGGGCACGTCTCCGTGCCTGGGGAAGACGGTGCGCGACTCGAACTTCCGCGCGGCGTACGGCGCGGCGATCATCGCGGTGCACCGGGGGGGCGAGCGCCTGGGCGGGAAGGTGGGCGACCTCTCGCTTCGTCCGGGCGACACGCTGCTCCTCCAGACGGACCCGCACTTCGAGCGGGTGCACCGCAACGACCCGGACTTTCTGCTGGTGAGCGGGGTGGAGGACTCGCGGCCCGTGCGGACGGACAAGACGGTGCTTTCCGCGGTGCTGCTGGGGCTATTGGTGGTGCTGATGGCGACGGGGCTGCTGCGGACGGTGACGGCGGCGTTTCTGGTGGCGGGGCTGATGGTGCTGACGCGGTGCATTTCGGCGTCGGACGCGCGTCACGGGGTGGACGTGCAGACGCTTGTGACGATCGGGTGCGCCTTCGGGCTGGGGAAGGCGCTGGTGAACTCGGGGTGCGTGGAGGCGGTGGCGCGGGTCATCGCGGCGAACGCGGGGGCGTTCGGCCCGGGGGCGGTGCTTCTGGGGGTGTACGTGTTCACGGCGCTGGTGACGGAGGTGATCACGAACAACGCGGCGGCGGCGCTGGTGTTCCCGTTCGCGGTGGGGATCGCGGGGCAGTTGGGGGTGGACCCCCGGCCGTTCGCCATCGCGGTGGCCTTCGCCGCGTCGGCGAGTTTCCTCACGCCGATCGGCTACCAGACGAACCTGATGGTGTACGCCGCGGGCGGCTACCGGTTCACGGACTACGTGCGCCTCGGCCTGCCGCTGTCCGTCGTGCTGGCGGCGTGCGCCCAGTTCATCATCCCCGTCGTCTGGCCCTTCTGACGGGACCGCGCTAGCGGCAGGCGTACCAGAAGACGGCGCTGCGGTAGTCGGCGATGTGGCGGTTGACCTCGCCGTGCTCGATGGCGAAGTCCATGGCCCCGGCGAAGGGGACCGGGTCGCCGTAGTGCCAGCGGAAGGCGGCGGCGCGCATGGTGCCGTCCGTGATCCCGTAGACGGGGAACCCGTGCGAGGGCAGGGCCTCGGGGCCGTTGAGCCGCCCCTTCAGCGCGTACCACCCGCAGTTGAAGTAGTCCTCGGAGCCCGTGCCGTGGATGCGCAGTTGGCCGTCAACGATCCAGCGGTCGTCGCCCTCCAGCCAGTAGGGCAGGCCCTCCGGGCCCTCGGTGGACAGCAGGGTCCCGACGACATGGCCGCGCCCGGCGGTCTTCAGCAGGGGGTGGTGCACGCCGGGCCGCGTGGGCAGGCTCTCGTTGTACTGCGCCATGAGCGTGCCGCAGTCCGCGGGGTCGCCCGCCAGC
>JAKPUV010000729.1 GCA_029554925.1 Candidatus Hydrogenedentota bacterium
GTCACGCGGACCCCGCCATGGATCACCGGCGTCTCGTCCGGCTTGGCGACGATTTCCACCGGCACCCCCTCCCTGCCCAGCGCCTCCGCCCTCAGCGGTTCGGTAAGCAGATAGTCCCCGCCCGAAAGCACCACGGACACCGCGTCCACCCCGTCCTTTCCCCGCAGTTCGCCCGCCCGGGCAAGCGCGTCCTGGAGCGCCGTCCCCCCGGGGGACACCTCGATCACCTCCACACCCGCGGCGTAAACCGGAATCGGCCCCGCCAGGGCAAACGCAAGAACCACAACGGCGGCAGGAAAAGTTCGCATGGCACAGATCCCTCTATGGTTGTCCCGGCCCAGTGTACAAGAACCGCCCTCCCCGCTCAAGCCGCCTCCCTGCGGGCGTCCGTCATGGGACCGGTTGTTTGCCCTAATTCTCGTTTTGGGGGCGCGAAACAGTTGCATTTTTCAGACTGCGGCCCTATAATGACTGACCAGTCAGTCATTATAGGGCCCGAACGCCTGGGAATCTCAGCCATGGACCGATCGAAGGATCTCGTTTATATCAAGTCCGGCGGACGACGCATCGCCCTGTACGCCGAGCTGGGCGGGTATTTCTCCCCCGACGGCCAGTTGGACGACGGACGGTTCCGCACTTTCATCCGCGTTGCCCTGCGCGAGCGCATGCGGGGCGACGGCCCCGGACACGAGGTGGGCGTCTGGCTGGCGGAGTATCTGGAAAACGTGCTGGCCTATCTCCGGGACAAGGGGCTGGACGCTGCGGCGCTCCAGCTGTTCGAAGCGGCCCTTGACGAGTCGGCGGCCCTGGGCGTCACGCGGGTGCCGTTGGACCCGGCCCTGCTGCGGGGGCTCATGGCGGCGGCCGCCGCGCCCGACGCGCAGCGGGAGTCCCCGCACCGCGACGACGCGGACGACAAGCGGGCGCGGCTGCTGGAGTGCGCGCTGGAGGTGTTCACCTCGCGCGGGTTCCACAGCGCCACCATAGACGAGGTGGCCGCCGCCGCCGGGGTGGCCAAGGGCACGGTCTACCGCTACTTCAAGAGCAAGGAGGACCTGCTGGACCAGCTGCTGCTGGCCACGAGCCAGCGGGTGGTGGAGCGGTTCTCCGGG
>JAKPUV010000730.1 GCA_029554925.1 Candidatus Hydrogenedentota bacterium
GTCACGCGGACCCCGCCATGGATCACCGGCGTCTCGTCCGGCTTGGCGACGATTTCCACCGGCACCCCCTCCCTGCCCAGCGCCTCCGCCCTCAGCGGTTCGGTAAGCAGATAGTCCCCGCCCGAAAGCACCACGGACACCCCGTCCACCCCGTCCTTCACCCGCAGCTCGCCCGCCCGAACAAGCGCGTCCTGGAGGACGTCCCCCCCGGGGGACACCTCGATCACTTCCACACCCGCGGCGAACGCCGGGGTCGGCCCCGCGAGAGCAAACGCAAGCAGCGCAACGGCAACAGGAAAGGTTCGCATGGCACATATCCCTCTTTGGTTGTCCCGTGCCCAGTGTACAAGAACCGCCCTCCCCGCTCAAACCGCCGCGCTGCGACCTTCCGGAGCTCGCCACAACCGATTCTTCAGAATTCTTGATTTTGGGCGCGAAACAGTTGCATTCCCGGGGCGGGAGCCCTATAATGACTGACCAGTCAGTCATTCTTGACGCCCGAACTTCTGGAATCCTGAGCCATGGAACGCTCCAAAGACATCGTCTACATCAAGTCCGGCGGACGCCGCATTGCCCTGTACGCCGAGCTGGGCGGGTATTTCTCCCCGGACGGGCAGCTGGACGACGGGCGGTTCCGGGCCTTCATCCGGGGTGCCCTGCGCGAACGGGTGCGGGGCGACAGCCCCGGGGACGGAGTGGGCGTCTGGCTGGCGGAGTATCTGGAGAACGTGCTGGCCTACCTCCGGGACAAGGGGCTGGACGCGGCGGCGCTTCAGCTGTTCGAGGCGGCCCTGGACGAGTCGGCGGCCCTCGGTGTCACACGGGTGCCGCTGGACCCCGCCCTGCTGCGGGGGCTCATGGCCGCGGCCGCCGCGCCGGACGCGCCCCGGGAGGCCCCGCACCGCGACGACGCGGACGACAAGCGGGCGCGGCTGCTGGAGTGCGCGCTGGAGGTGTTCACCTCGCGCGGGTTCCACAGCGCCACCATAGACGAGGTGGCCGCAGCCGCCGGGGTGGCCAAGGGCACGGTCTACCGCTACTTCAAGAGCAAGGAGGACCTGCTGGACCAGCTGCTGCTGGCCACGAGCCAGCGGGTGGTGGAGCGGTTCTCCGGGGCGTTCTCCGGGGTGGACGACGTGCGGGGGGCGGTGGAACAGTTCATCCGGGAGTGGGTGGGCTTCATTGAGGAAAACCACGCCCTGTACCGGCTCATCCAGGCGGAGGGCATCATCGCGCACTCGGGCCGGCGCACCCTCTTCTACGAGTACCTCATCACCAATTTCCCCATGGCCAAGGAGCGCATCGCGTCCATGAACGCCGCCGGGGAGCTGAAGGTCATGAGTTTCTACACCGTGCTCTACGGCGTGCTCGGGTTCATTGACGGCGTGGTCCACAAGTGGTTCCGGTCGAACATGGACTACCCCCTTCACGACGAGATTCCCGTGATTCTGGAAACCCTGCTGAACGGCCTCCTGCGCGACGACCACCGCGGCGGGTCCTACTGCGCCCCGGACGGGGGCGCGTCGGCATAAGGCGCGGCGCGCCGCGAAAGGACTTTTCCCATGCAGAAACCAAAACTCCTGCTCTGTTCCGTTTTCGGGCCCTACGGCGT
>JAKPUV010000743.1 GCA_029554925.1 Candidatus Hydrogenedentota bacterium
TAGTCCGCCGGGCCGGGCACGGCCCTCGGCCCCTGCTCGACGAGGGTGCAGAGGACGGCCTCGGCCTGCCGGTCCTGGAGCGGCGCGCCCATGTCGCCGGTCATGTACTGCTCCAGCACGTGGGCGAAGGCGTCCACGATCCCGTTGGCCACCTGCCGCTGGGGGAGCGAGGCCGTGGTCTCGGGGTCGAGGACGGCGAACTTCGGGTAGACGCGGGGGGAGAAGAACGCGAGCTTCTCGTTGGTCGCGTCGCGCGAGACCACGGCGAAGCCGTTGGTCTCGGAGCCCGTGGCGGGCAGCGTGAGCACGCAGCCGACGGGCAGGGCGGATTTCACCTCCGCGCCCTTCGCCAGGATGTCCCACGGGTCGTCGCCCGCGAAGGGCGCGGCGGCGGCGATGAACTTGGTGCCGTCGAGCACGGAACCGCCGCCGACGGACAGGAGGAACGTGGCGCCCTGCTCGCGCGCGAGGGCGACGGCCTTCATGCAGGTCTCGTAGCGGGGGTTCGGCTCGATGCCGCCGAACTCCACCACCCGGCGTCCCGCGAGGGCGGCGGCCACCTGGTCATACACGCCGTTGGCGCGGATGGACCCGCCGCCGTAGGTCATGAGGACCACGGCGTCCGCCGGGATGAGGCCCGGCAGCTCGGCTATGGAGCCCTTCCCAAAGACCACCTCGGTCGGGTTGTGGTACCGGAAATTCTGCATGGGGTGTCCTTTCGTTGCTTAAGGGTTCGGGCATTATAAGCAAGCCGGCGTCCCCGGGGCTTCCCGGCGGGGGGCGGGGATCCTCCCGGAAAGAATGTGGGCCCCCGGAGAGAGGAACTCCGGAGACCCGTGGTATGGATGGGACCGTGTATGAACGCCTAGTTTGCGGGGGTGCCTACCTCGTCGCCCTGGGCGGGGGCCTCCTCCGGCTGCTCCTCGGGGAAGGGCACCTCCTGCTGCTCGGGGACGCGCGGCTGGAGGTCCAGCATGCACTTGTCGCCGTCGCAGTAGAGGTCCTGGGCCTCGTCGGTGTTGACGAGCTCGAAGTTGAGGGGGCCGAGCTTCGCCTTGGCCTGCTCGTAGACCTCCTTTGAGATCTCCTGGTAGGGCGCCTGGACGTAGTTGTGCTCCTTGAGGGGGAGGAAGCTGATGGACTTCAGGCGTGTCTCGTTCAGCTCGAGGATCTGGGGGATGTCCCCGGCCTCCTCCGGGCGGAAGGTGATGGTGGCGCTGACCTGGTTGTCCGCCCAGTAGTACTGCATCTGGGCTACGTTCTCGACCTGCTCCCACACGGAGACGTCGGTCTTGCTGCGGTCGAAGAACTTCTCGTGGACGGGGAAGTAGACGACGTGGGTGTTGTCCCCGTAGGCCGAGTCCTCGATGCGGTAGCCCGCGCGCTTCAGGGGCTCGACGAGCGGGCTGGTCTTGTCGATGCGGATGGTCCGGTAGTAGTACTCCGAGTGGGCGTAGTGGATGCCCGGCGTGACGCCCGGCAGGAGCGACACGGTGCCGCTGGGCTTGATGCTGGTCTTCTTGATGCTCTCGGGGACGCACAGCCACTGGGAGTAGATGCGGTCGAGCTTGCCGATGTACTGGTAGCCCTCGTCGCACCAGCGGAAGTGCTCGCGGCGGCCGTGGCGCCGGAAGCTCTCCACAATGCCGGACTGCGACAGGCCGATGCGGCGGTTGCGCAGCATGATGGCGTTCGTGCGCTCGTTGTGCGTGGGGATCAGCGTGACGGTCTTCGCGTAGAGGTAGGCGAACTTCAGCGTCCGCTTGTACTCGTCCAGCGTCGCGTGGCGCGACGGGAAGGTCTCGACGAGGTTGCAGATCTCGTAGGACTCGAGGCTCTGCTCGGCGCAGGGGTTGGTGCCCGACACCTTGGCGTCCACGTAGTTGGCGCCGTCCTTGAGGCGGCCGTAGGCCCGGGCGTTCTCCAGCCAGAAGTAGCCGGGCTCGCCGTTCTTCGCCGTCTGCGCGCCCGTCGCGCCGTAGCTCATGCCCACCTTGGCGATGACGCTGTTGTTGGACGCCCACCGCCAGGCCATCATCGCGTCCTTGTGCAGGTTGGGGTCCTTGAGCTGGAGGTACTCCGTGTCGTCCGGGTCGCCCAGCGCCAGCTCAGCCGTGCGGCGCACACCGCCGGAAACCACGCACTTGCCGATCACGTTCATCAGGTCCGTGATGTCCGTGGAGGAGATGATGTGCCCCGCCCGCGGCTCCAGGATCAGGTCTATGTTCTTGACGCACTCCATCAGCGGGCCCGGCCCCGGCGCGATACCGCCGAAGGTGGTGATGGGCGCGCCCATGGGGCGGATCTTGCCGTAGTCGATGTGCGCGGGCCGGCGCGCCTTGCCGACATAGGAGTTGAGCACCACCCGCACGAGGTCCGTCCACCCCTCCTTGGAGTCCTCGACCACGTGCGTGTACTCGCCGCGCTGCGGCGCCTGGATCGTGATCTTGCCCGCCCCCTTCGTGTCAAAGGCCACGCCCGTGCCCAGCATGGACAGGTCCATGAGGAAGCAGAAGGGCTCGGCGAAGTCCGTGTCGATCTCGTCGGTGGACACGAAAGCGCAGTTGTTCAGGGCGGCGGACCCGCGCTGGTAGATGTAGTCCGACCCCATCATCCACAGGCCGCGGCCCGGCGGGAGGAACCGGAAGTCCCACATCAGGCGGAACATCTCCTGGGCGGAGCGCTGCGCCTTCTCCGGCTTCCACGGCAGCTTGAGGCTCGCGCAGTGGTTGAGCTGGATCGTGTAGCACCCCTCGATCACCCGGCGCAGGGTCTCCCAGAACTCCTCCGTGCGCCCCGTGCCGTCGGCTACCGTGCGCGCGTAGGTGCGCTTGAAGGTGATGTACCCCAGGGGGCCCCAGTCCGGCTGGCGCCCCTTGTACTGGTCCAGAAAACTCTCCGCCAGACGGAACCGCTCCCTCACTGTGAACATGGCCGTTTCTCCTTTACTGCCGAATCCTGTCAAGGCCCGCTGCGCCCTTCCGCTTGGCGCCCGCGGGCACGTTTCACCGCTACACCTTGCGGCACCCCGTGCGCACCCAGGGGAGCCCGTCCACCATCTCCGCCTCGTAGTCCGAGAACAGGTTGGGATACCGCCCCCGGACCAGCTCGTACACCTTTCCGAACAGCAGCCGGATCTCCTCCTCCGCGTGGGGGTCCGTCCGGCTCTCGATCACATGGCGCAGCGCCCGGATGTTGCACGACCAGCCGATGGTCGTGGCGACGCCGATGGGCGCCACGCGCCGGAACGCCGACGTCAGCTTCTTCTTCTCCGAGAAGCGCTCCTCGTCGCCGATGGCGAAGAGTTTCGCCAGGCTTTGCTGCACCTCCTCCAGCTGCTCCACCGTGCGCACGAACACCTCCATCCCCTCCTCGCTCTCCCGGATGTGCATGGGCACGTAGGCCGACAGCGCGTCCAGCCGCACGAAGCGCAGCGACTCCTGGGACACCGCCGTGCCCGCCCGGTGGCGCACCAGCTCGTGCGTCACCACCCGGCTCACGTCGGCGAAGATGAAGTTCAGCCACGCGTGCTCCAGCACGCTGCCGTGCCCCACCTTTAAAATGTTCTCCAGGTACGGCCCGCTGCCCTGGCGCACCCGCGTCACGTTCGGGTTCATCCCCGGCTCGAAGGACCGGTAGCACAGCCGCCCCATGACCTCCGATATCCGCTCGCAGTCGCTGGGCGCGTCCGTCTGCCAGTCCGGCGCCCCCACATGCGCCAGATAGGCCTGCAACCCGGGCTCGTGCACCCGGGTCTCGCCCACCAGAAAGACGCTCGGCTCGACAATTTTCATGGAAGACCCCAACCGCCTGGTCGTATTGTGTTCTCTCACCGTGCAGACGGCGGGGAAACCCGCCGTAAGGGTCGGCATTATACCCGTCTTTTTTGCGTCTGTAAAGCCCCCCCATGCCCGCCCAGATACCCTCCAGAATTCGCTGTTTTATTACCACAAGACTTGGCGCCAATGGCTTCTATATAGTGTTCTTCTTATGGAATGCCACAATATATTGTGTCTATTCGGCGTCAGGAGGGGTTAGGAGGACCATGGGCGTTTTTCTCCCCAAGACGGCCCGCGCAACCCTCGAAATGGGGCTGCGGGGGCGCAAGAAATCGGGGGCGATCTCCCCGGGAAAGCCTGAGCGTCTGGATCGCGTTCTGGTCTGCGCGATGGCGGCTGTTGGAACGTGATCCGCCGTCTCAGCGGGTCAAAAAACGGGTAACAAAACACAATATATGGTGCTTATTGTTCCTTCCTGTCAACATAATGTATTCTTTGGCTCTGAAATCCATAACCTCCGAAGACTGTAGGGAGGGGGAAACGGGCCGCCATGTGTGGCGGCTGCGGGGGGGCGATCGCAGGTCCGCGCAACTTCCAGGAAACCGGGGGCTTTTTCACAATTGTCGGTGGCGCGGCGGTTCCGGGGGGACGCGTTCGTCAACGGCGCTCAGGGATCCAGCAGGGATCCCGTGGCCGGCTTCCCGTGGGCGGCGTTCCACAGCAGGTA
>JAKPUV010000771.1 GCA_029554925.1 Candidatus Hydrogenedentota bacterium
ACGTGCTTCCCGTGCAGGAGCGCGTCCTTCGCCAAATCGTAGTGGGTGAAGACCGGCGTGGCAACGACGACGACGTCAATGTCGTCCGCCCGGGTGATCCGGGCGGGGTCGTCCACCACGTCCACGGCGGGGTAGGACTTCACCACGAGCTTGCGGCGCTTCTCCAGCATGTCCGCGACGCGGACCAGGGTGCACCCGGCGTGCATGTTGAAATTGCGGGCGAGGTTGGGGCCCCAGTACCCGTAGCCGATGAGTCCGACGCGCAGCATCACTTCCCTTTCCGTTTGTCCGCGGCCTCAAAGGCCTCCATCCAGGCGCGAAACCTGGGCAGGCCGTCGTGTTTCAGGTAGGCGTAGGCGGCGGACAGCATGAACGCCAGCAGGGTAACCAGCAGGACGCGCCCCTTCTTCCCGAGAAGGCCCCGGTCCTCCGTGGCGTAGGTCTCCGAAGTCATCCGGTTCAGGCCGACGGGGCGGTCCTCCTGACCCTCCCCCCCCGACGCCACGCCTAGGGCGGCCAGCGTCTGGCGCTCCGTCCGGGCGATGTCGGCGAAGATGGAGGACGCCTGCGACTCAAGGGTCTTCAGGCGGATCTGCTCCACCGTGTGCTCCGCGAGATCCCGCTGCAGTACGGCGACCTCGGCCTTCGCCCTCTCGATCTGGCGGTCCATTTCGGCCAGTTCAGCCTCCAGGCTCTTCGCCTCCAGCGTCCGCTCCCGCTCCTCCTGGATGAGGAAGGCCTTCTCGTCCGTGCGCAGGTTTGAGTACAGCTTCTCCGCGATGTCGAGGTTGTTGGACAGGCGCGCCTGCGTCATCTTGTGCTCGGCGAAGAGCGCCTTGAGCCCCTCGTGCCGGGTCTTCGCGGCCTCGAGCTGGCCGCCGATGACCGCCAGCTCCGCCTGCTTCTGGGCGAGCGTGGCCGCGCCCTCGTTCTCCTCCTTCTTCAGCTCCTGGTGGGTTGTGTTGACCTCCTGGGAAACCATCACTTTTCCCGCCAGGTCGGACAGGGCCTTTGGATTCTCCGCGCCGGAAATCCACCAGGCCGTCTCCGAAGGGGCGCGGCCCAGTTCCAGCAGCAGCGGCTCCTTCTCCAGCGCCTCCCGCACCTTTGCCAGACGCTCCTCCATGCCTTTGATTTCGCGCGTCAGGTCAAGC
Organism: Candidatus Hydrogenedentota bacterium; assembly: GCA_029554925.1. Lineage (GTDB taxonomy): Bacteria > Hydrogenedentota > Hydrogenedentia > Hydrogenedentales > CAITNO01 > JAAYBR01. The sequence goes on from JAKPUV010000771.1 coordinate 1,155, forward strand.
TGCTGCGTTTCCAGCGAGTGGACCAGGTCCAGTTCCCGCCCCATCTGCAGGGCGAGGGTGTCCAGATTGTTCTCGGCCAGCTCCCGGGCCATTTCGCCGCGCAGGATGTCCGCCTGCCCCGCGTATTCGGTGCTCTGCGCCTCCAGGCGTGCGCCCAGTTCCCCGGCGGTCTGCTCCAGGCGTTTCCGGGCGCTCTCCAGCTTGCGGAGCCCCTCGTTCCGGTGGTATTCCAGCTCGTTCAGCAGGCCCACCCGGTCGGTCAGGGTGCGCTGGAGAACGTCGGTGTTCCACTGGGCCTGCTCCTTCGCCTGGAGCTTCCACACCGCCTCGACCTCCTTCTCGTACTCCTCCCTGTGGCGGGTCAGCATCAGGGCAGGCGCGCTCAGGCGCACGGAGGAGGCGCGCTGGGCCACCTCGGTGGCCGTCTCCGCCCAGGTGTTCACGATGGCCACCGCCTGCTCCGCCGTTTCCCCCTGCGCGGAGATGCGGATCAGGGGGGAATAGTTCACCGGCCGGCTGGTCTCGTCCACGATCTCCGTCTTCACTTCCAACGAGGCGGAAAAGTCCTCGATGGCGGGCGGGGCTTCACCTCCGAAGACGCCGTCCTTTTCCAGCCGCTCAATGGTCCTGCCCAGCACCGCCGCGCTCGTGAGCATGTACTCGTAGGCCTTGGGGTTGAGAGGCTGGGGCACCAGCGCGACGGCGTCGCCGCCCGGTGCCAGGCCGCTGACCATGAGCATCTGCTCGGCGGCGTACTGCGGCGGGAACAGCAGCTCTTTTCCCACGGCGGCCAGGGCGGCCAGGGCGGTGACGCCGAGGATCCACGGGGCCCTGCGCCACAACGTCCGGAGCGCGCTTCGGTAGGTTTCGTTTGTCATGGCCAACTCCCGGGTGTTGGGTGCGTCCGGCGCCGGGCGGCGGGGGCTCGTTTTTGTCCCCGGGCCGCCCCGCATAAACTATTGACAACCGGACCGCCCTATGATACACTGAACGCGTGTCAGGATGAAACCCGGGGCGTTTGAACCCTGCTGGAGGGTGTGCGCTGTGAATCTGAAACGAGTGAGCACGCTGGTCATTGTGGCGGCCCTGGTGGCTGCGGTCTTCGC
>JAKPUV010000774.1 GCA_029554925.1 Candidatus Hydrogenedentota bacterium
CTGCGGGGCACGGCGGACGACACCCTCGAACAGGTGCGCGCGGAGAGTTTGAAGGCCGTCGGTGATGTCCTTTATCATGCTCTCGACGCGGTGGGCGCGGACTGGAAACGCCGGCGGCCCCCGGGAGCGCGATGAGCACACCCCTTCAAGAAGGTTTTCCCTGGCTGGACGGCGCCTCGCATGAGGACATGCGGCGCGCCGTGGGGGCCCTGTACCGCGTGCATTCCCTGCTGGGGGCCATCACGGACCCCGACGCCCTGCTGGTCCGCATCAGCGAGGAGAGCCGCATGGTGGCCTCGGCCGAGGCCGCGTCCGTCATGCTGTATGACGCGGAGACGGACGAGCTGTATTTCCAGGTGGCCCTGGGCGACAGCGGCGACCAGGACGCCCTGAAACGCGAGGTGCGCCTCAAAATGGGGCAGGGCATCGCCGGGCTCGCCGCCCAGACACGCAGCGCGGTCTCGGTGCCCGACGTCACCCGGGACCCCCGCTTCTTCAGCGACGCCGACGCGGCCTCCCAGTTCCAGACGCGCAGCCTGCTGGCTGTGCCCATGATGGACCGCGACCGCCTCATCGGCGTGCTGGAGGTGGTGAACAAGGTGGGCGGCGCGTCGTTTTCCGAGATGGACGAGCATGTGATGGCCATGTTCTCCAGCGTGGCCGCCACCGCGGTGGTGAACGCCCGCCTGATCAACCAGCAGATCCGCAACGAGCGGCTGGCGGCCATCGGCGAGGCCATCGCCGGGCTCACCCACCACATCAAGAACATCATCACCGGCCTGGGCAGCAGCACCGAGCTGATCCAGATGGCCCTGGACCGGCAAAACACCGAGCTGGCCCTGCGCACCTGGCCCGTGCTCAAGCGGAACGTCGCGCGCATGTCCTGCTTCGTGCAGGACATGCTGGCCTTCGCCAAGCCCCGCGTGCCCGTGCGGCGCCCCGCCGACCTGGCGGCCCTCGTCCGCGACGCCGCCCAGTCGGTCAAGGACGCGCTGGCCGCGCGGAACGCCGAGCTGGAACTCAACCTGGAGCGGGTCACCTGCCGGGTCTCTGTGGACGAGGACGGCATCTTCCGCTGCCTGCTGAACCTCCTGCAGAACGCCGTGGAGGCGCTGCCGGAGACAGGGGGGCGGGTGCGTGTGACCGCCTCGATCACCCCCTGCGGCGCGCTGGAGGTGCTGGTGGCCGACAATGGGGCGGGGGTGCCGCCGGAAATCCGCAAGAACCTTTTTCAGCCGTTTTTCTCCACCAAGGGCGGACGCGGCACGGGCCTCGGCCTGGCCACCTCCGCCAAAATCCTCAAAGAGCACGGGGGCACGCTGGTGCTGATGCCCTCCGAGCGCGGCGCGTGCTTCCGGATGCTGCTTCCGGACGCCGCCGCCAACGCCGATGGCGGGGAGTTGTAGCGCATGCCGAAATGGGCCGCGGCCGTCAGGAAAGCCTGGAAGAACGAGGATGTCCGGGGGTGGATCCTCTGGGGGATCGTCTCGCTGGCCTTCTTCGGGCCCTGCGTCCTGTTCCTCTACGCCTTCACCTACTCCACCATGGAACCGGCGACCAAGATTTCCTCCGCGGCCTTCATGGCCGCCGTGCTCGGCGG
>JAKPUV010000354.1 GCA_029554925.1 Candidatus Hydrogenedentota bacterium
GCGTCCCATTGCCATGCCTGACATCTCCCGGTTGGCCTCACGGAAAGTGTACCATACTCACAGCTCTATGTCAATAACATACACTGCCGCAAGACGGCCTTTCGCCACGGGCTGCTAGGTGCCATTCGCGGTCCGCGGCGGCGAATCCCTCTGGCAGGGTAAAGGACGCGCTGTACGCGGCCTCGCCGGAATAGCGTCTCACGCCGGGGTCGGCGTGCTCGCTCCAGGAGAGCGGCGTGTCAAGGGTGATCTCCTCCGGCGCGCCGCCGCCGGGGGCGAAACGCACGCGCCACGGCCCGGCGATCTCGACGGGCGCGCCGGGATCGGCGTCCACGCGGAGCTGCTCTCCGGAGGCGAGGGTCGCCTGGTATGTTCCCGGCAGCCGGGCCGCCAGCACGGCGCCGCCGTCGGGGGCAACCCTCAGTTCGGCGGGTTCCTCCCTGGGCGGGGGCGGCGGCGCCAGGGTGACGGTCTCGGAGTCAATGCCCCGGAGGGTGTGGCGCGTGCCGTCCACGGTGTATTCGGCGTCCAGCGTTTTTGTCACCATGACGGCGGGGTCGTCGCCCGCGGCCATGCGGGCGATCTGGAAGCTGGTCTCGCCGGTGTCCACGAGCCGCTGCAGCTTCTCCCGCACGTCTCGGGTGCGCGCCGGGTCGTCGAGCACGCCATAGCGCGCCCGCTCGATCCGGATGGGGGGGCAGTCGTTGGACAGCCAGACCATGTCGTTGTCGCCGCCGGAAACGGACAGCGGTTTCCCGTCAAGCGTGTACTCCACGACGAGCGTCTTGTACTCGCCGTCCGCCGGGTCGCCCGCCTCCGCGAGCGCCGCCACGCGCAGGGCGTATTCCCCCACATCCACGCGCCGCTGCACCTCCGCGCGCGCGTCCCGGCATTTGGCGGCGTCCCCCTGAACGCCGTAGACGGCGCGCACGATTTCGACCTTGGGGCCCGTGGACACGGCGGTGAACAGCTGCTCCCCGTTCCGGGCCAGCGCCGCCACAGGGTCGCTCCCCGCTGGCGCGGGGCGGAAC
>JAKPUV010000789.1 GCA_029554925.1 Candidatus Hydrogenedentota bacterium
CACGTCATGCTTTCCATCATGCCGGTGAACATGCGCTACGCGGGGCCCCGCGAGGCGGTCATGCACGCGATCGTCCGCAAGAACTACGGATGCACCCACTTCATCGTCGGGCGCGACCACGCGGGCGTGGGCAGCTACTACGGCACCTACGACGCCCATTACATCTTCGACGAGATCGACCCGGCGGCGCTGGCGATCACGCCGATGTTCTTCGACCACTCCTTCTACTCGAAGCGCACGGGGGAGATGGCCACCTCGAAGACGGCCCCCGGCGGGCCGGAGGACCGCGTGACCCTGAGCGGGACCAAGGTGCGCGAGATGCTTGCGCGCGGCGAGATGCCCCCCGGGGAGTTCACCCGCCCCGAAGTGGCCCAGGTGCTCATCGAGTGGGCCAGGGGGACCAACGGGTCCGCGACCTGACGGCGGAAAGAGGCTCCGGATGCTGCTAGGCGTTTGCACGGCCAACGACGCGACCCTGCGCCCCGGCGGGAGGGACAACCCGCTGGAGCGCGAGTACCTCGCCCGGACGGTGGAGGCCCTCGCCGCGAAGCACGCCGACATCACCTGCCGCGTCTTCGCGCCGGACACCGCCGCGGAAGACGGCGCGGTTCCGTTGGCGCCGGGCATGGTCCTTCCGTTTTCCCGCTCCTACCGCCCCGCCCTGGCGCGGGCCGCGGCCGCCGCGCGCGTTGATGTGCTGGTGGCCCCCCCCGCCGCGTTGTCCGGGGGCAGGACCGACTACGACCGGGTGGCCTTCCTGTTCGACCTGCTTCCCTGGCGCCGGCGCCCGGGACCGTCCGGGGTGGTGGAATACGCCCTTCCCCGGCATGTGGCGAAGGTGTGCCAGTCCGCCCAGGGCATCGTGTGCCCGTCCAGGGAGGCGCAGCGCGTCTGCGCGGGCCTGCTGGGCGTCGGGCTGGAGCGCATCACCGTCGCGCCGCCCGGGGTGGCCCCCCTCTTTTCCGAGCCGGCGCCGCCGATGGTTTCCCCGCCCTACTGCGTGACGGCGCTGAACCCCTACACCGCCGCCCATCTGCCGACGGTGATCGAGACGGCGAAGAAGCGCCCCGAACTGTTTCCGCCGACGCTCGTGGTGACCGGCCCCCCCATGCCGGATGAGCCCGCGGACTGGGGCATGCCCGTGATCCGGGTGGAAAGCTGCCCGCCGCGCGCGCGCGCGGCCCTGCTGCAGCACGCGGAGTTCTTTCTGTACCCGGCGCTGGGCGACCTGTCGGGCATGCCCGTGCTGGAGGCCCTGCGCGCCGGCACGCCGGTGGTCACGGCGCGCGCGGGGGCCCTCCCCGAGGTGTCGGGAAGCGTGCCGTTCTTCTGCGATCCCGAGAGCGGCGCGTCCATCGTGCAGACCCTCCGGCGGCTGGCGGAGGAGACGCCGCGAGAGCGGCGCGAACGCGTGGCCACGGGCCGGATGGTCGCCCAGGACCACGAATGGGGGCGGTGCGCGTGGAAACTGCTGTCGGCGGCCAAGCGGGCCGGTTGACATTTCCCCGCCGATGCACCAGAATACGGTCATGATGCTGCGGCTTGCCACACGCGCCCTGTTCCTCTGCCTGCTGCTGACCGCGGCCGGCTGCTCCCTGCCGGGGATTCAGGACCCGATCCTGTCGCTGGGCAAGTGGGGGGACGAGGAGACGGGGGTGGACTTCCGGCTGAGCCGGTTCACCCTGGACTTTTCCTTCTCCGCAGGCCGGTTCACCGTGGTCGGCGACTACACGCTGAACCCCGACGCCTATCCCAAAGAGGTGGATTTCACCGTGCGGCGGATCGAGTATGTCCTCGGGGGGGACGGCGGGGAAAAGGGGGCCTGGCGGCGAATCTCCATCGTGCAGGCCAATGATCTCCACAGGGAGATGCTCGCCACTGCGGAAACGTCGGAGGACGTGCTCGCCGCGCAGAAACTGCTGGTATTTCTGGAAAGCCTCGCATCTGGGCTGCCCGCGCCGGGCATCTACAGTGTCGAGGTCACCTTCGGCACCTATCTCACCCTGGGATACAACCGCCCCGCCACGAGCAGGCCCTGGGACATGGAGGCCGCGCTGGTCCGAGAGGACTACTGAACGCCCGAAGTCATCAGCGCGCCAAAGCCTTCCCGCCAGGTCGGGAAGCGGAACCCATAGCCTGCCCCCCGCAGCCGTCCGTTCGAGACGCGCCTGAATCCCCCGTGCATGACCGGTTCCCCGGCTTCGGCGGGGGACGTTTCCTCCGCCAGCCGCACCCCCGCGCGCGCGGCGAGCCAGGCGAGCACCTCGGCCCGCGGGGCGGGCGCGTCGTCCACCGCGCAATAGACGGACGCGAGCGCGTCCTGCGTGGCCAGAAAGGCCAGCGCCCCCGCGCAGTCGTCGCGGTGGACCAGGTTGAGGATGCGCCGCTCGTTGGGGCGGATCACGGCGGCTCCCGACCGCACCTCGTCGAGGATGCGTGTGCGGCCGGGGCCGTAGATGCCCGCCAGCCGGACCACCGTGGCGGGAAAGGGTCCCTCCAGAAAGACCCGCTCCCCCTCCAGAAGGGTCTGTCCGGAGAAGGTCACGGGCTCAGTGGGCGAGGTTTCGTCCACCCATTCGCCGTCCTGCTGGTGGTAGACCCCCGTGCTGGAGGTGAAGAGCATCCGCCGGGGGGAGTGCCCCCCCGCCGCCAGCGCGCGCAGGAGGCCGCGCGGTCCGTCCACATACGCCCGGCGGTAGGCCTCCGGGGTGGAGGCGTCCGCAGAGGCGGTGTAGAAGACCCAGTCGAGCGGGACATCGGGCAGGGGCGGCCCGCTCTCGGAGCAGAGATCGCCGGAGAGCATGCGCACACCGTCGCCGCGCGGTTCGGCGCGGCGGCGGACTCCCCAGACGCTGTGCCCGAAAGCGGTCAGGGCGGCGCCCAGCGCCGCCCCGACATATCCGTATCCCGCGATGAGGGCATTCGCCACGGCAAACGCCTCCTGATTCTCCGCGTCACCCGTTGACGCGCTGGAACTCCGCCATGAAGTCGCACAGGGCCTTGACGCCCTCAACGGGCATGGCGTTGTAGATGGACGCGCGGACGCCGCCGACGGAGCGGTGGCCCTTGAGGCCGTCCAGGCCGGCCTTCTTCGCCTGGTCGATGAACATCGCCTCCTGCTCCTCGTTGCCGACCCGGAAGGTGACGTTCATGATCGAGCGGTGCGCCTTCTCGGCGTGGCCGCGGTAGAACCCGCCGCTGTTGTCAATGGCGTCGTACACCATCGCCGCCTTCATCCGGTTGAGCTCGCCCATCTTCTCCAGGCCGCCGATCTCGTCGCGGAGCCACTTCATGACCAGGCCGATGATGTAGATGGTGAAGGTGGACGGCGTGTTGTACATGGAGTCGTTCTCGACCAGCACCTTGTAGTCGAGGAGCGGCGGCAGGTTGGCGGGCACGCGTTCCAGCATGTCGGCGCGCAGCAGGACCACCGCGGTGCCCGAGGGGCCGACGTTCTTCTGGGCGCCCGCGTACATGAGGGCGTACTTGCGGGGGTCAAAGGGGCGGCACAGGAAGTCCGACGACGCGTCGCAGAAGAGGGGCTTGCCCTTCACGTCGGGCTCCGCCGCGAACTGGATGCCCTGGATGGTCTCGTTGGAGGTCATGTGGACATACTCGGCCTCGGGGTCGAGGTCCAGTTCGGCGTCGCCGGGCATGCGCACGAAGTTGTCCGCCTTGCCGGACCAGGCGGCGCGCGTCGTGCCGAAGCGGCCGGCGTCCTTCATGGCCTTGGAGGCCCAGGAGCCGACATGAAGGTAGTCCGCCTTCTTCCCCGCGAGGAAGTTCATCGCCAGCATGGTGAACTGCTGGGTGGCGCCGCCGGGTGTGAAGAGCACGTGATAGTCGTCGGACACGCCGATGAGGGACTTCAGGTCGGCCTGGGTCTGCTCCAAAATCTTCAGGAAGGTCTTGGACCGGTGGCTGATCTCCATGATGGAGGCGCCCGCCCCCGGGAACACCGGGAGGTCGGCCTTGGCCTGTTCGATCACCGGAAGGGGCAGGGTGGCCGGGCCGGCGGAGAAGTTAAAAACGCGTTCCATCTGAGGAGGTCTCCCTATGGTTGGTGCGGATCCGCGGGAAGAACGGCCACCCGCCCCGCCCCCCGGCACCGCCGGGGGCGAGTGACCAGCCCCGCGAGGGGGGCGGCCGGTTCCGCGTTGAATGGGCGGAATTATACTCCAGCGCGTGGGGCATTCCCAAACCGCAGGCGGGGTTCGTCCGCGCGCCCACACGGACGAGTGGGGCCCCCGCCTCCCCCGGAATCGCCGGTCCACACGGTCCACATCGGCCACAACCGGCGCGCTTCACGCGGCGGTCCCGTCTTCTGTAAAATGGCCCGGCGGCGCGTGATGTGCGCGGCCGCCATACAGGAGGTTACCATGCGTCTGCTGTCTGCGGCTTTTTTCGTGTTTCTGTTCTGCGCTGCGGCGCCCGCCCTGGCCGGGCCGGTGCCGGTGCTGTACTGCACCGACCTGTTTCATCCGCACGATGACCCCGACGACCATTTTGACCTGGCGACGCTGTACGCCCTGCAGGGGGTCGAGATTCTTGGGATCGTTCTGGACCAGGGCATGAGCGGCGAACAGGCACTGCGTCCCGGCACGATCCCCGTGGGACAGATGAACGCGCTCACGGGCCGGAAGGTTCCCGTGGCCGCGGGGCTCTGGCCCGCGCTCAAGCGTCCCGACGACACCGGGTCCGACCGGGGTCCGGAA
>JAKPUV010000804.1 GCA_029554925.1 Candidatus Hydrogenedentota bacterium
CTACATCAACGTGGTCAAGGGCGCGCGCAGGGAGCTGGGCCGCCCGGAGATGACGCACACCGAGGTGTCGGCGTACTTCGCCGACCGGGCCAGGGCCTTCATGAAGGCCAACCCCGGCCTGACCCTCCGGCGCATGCTGAAGAAGGCCGTGCTGATCTGGAGCCCCGTGGAGATCACCTGCAACAAGGTGGTGCAGCGCGAGATGGCCTTCTACCCGCCGCTGAACCTCCTGCCGCGCTTTCCGCTGGTGGCGGCGCTGTTCTGGGCGGGGCTGGGGCTCGTGCTGGCCGACGCCCTCCGCGGGCGGCTCCGCCGCGACACCGGCGGCGCCACGGCGGGGCAGGTGCTCCTGCTCCTGCTGGTGTTCACCGGGCTGTACCTCGCCTCCTTCATTCCGTTCTTCGTGAACGGCCGTGCGCGGGTGCCCGCGATTCCCCTGATGCTGGTGGTGGCGGGTCCGGTCTTCGCCCGCATTCTCGACGCGGTGAAGTCCCGCCAGACGGGCCGCATCCTGCGCGCCGCCGCGCCGCCCGTGCTGCTGGCGGTGTTCTTCTCGGTCCAGTGGGTGCCCTATCAGCCGGACCTGGCCCGGTGGCACTACCAGCGGGCGGACTCGTGGCTCCGGGTGGGCAACCTCGACGAGGCGCTGAAGGAGGCCTCGGCGGACGCCCTGAAGCGCGACGGCGCGCCCTACATGCACCAGCGGCTGGGAAAGGCCTTCGTGGAACGGGGCCGACCCGACGAGGCCATCGAGCAGTACACCCTCGCCCTGGAGAAGGACCCCGGGTTCCAGGACGTGCTCTACCGTCTGGGCGAGGCGCTGGAAAAGCGCGGCGACAGCGACGCGGCGGTTGCCCGGTTTGAGGAGGCGCTGAAACTGAACCCCCACGACGCGCGGGCGCACAACGCCCTGGGCGGGCTGCTTCTGCGCCGGGGGGACCACGACCAGGCGCTGGCCCACTTCGAGGAGGCCCTGCGCGTCGCCCCGGACTACGGCGACGTCATCAGCAACATCGCGCTCACGATGAAGGCGGCGGGCAGGACGGAGGAGGGGCTGGCGCGGCTCAGCGCCCTGCTGGAGGGCGAGGCGGGCAGGAAGTATGTCCACTATGTGCTGGGCCGCGAACTGCTCGAGCTCGGCCGGAGCGACGACGGGATGGGGCACCTGCGGCAGTCGCTGGAGATTGACCCCAACCTCGACGGGGCGCGCTACCTGCTCGGCAAGGAGCTGGCCCGCCTGGGCCGCGTGGATGAGGCCATCCGCGAGTACCGCGAGGGGCTGCGCCTCAACC
>JAKPUV010000808.1 GCA_029554925.1 Candidatus Hydrogenedentota bacterium
CGACGAGCACCCGGAGTATTTCTCCCTCATTGACGGCGCGCGGAGGAGGGAGCGCACGCAGCTCTGCTGCACCAACGAGGACGTGGTCCGCATCGTGACCGAGGAGGTGCGCCGCTGGATGCGCGAGAGCCCGGACGCCACCGTGTTCAGCGTCTCGCAGAACGACTGGTACAACTACTGCCAGTGCGGGAAATGCACCGCCCTGGCCGAGGCCGAGGGCTCCCAGATCGCGCCGGTGCTCCAGTTGGTGAACAGCGTGGCCCGCGCCGTGCGCGACGAGTTCCCGGACAAGGTGGTGGACACGCTGGCCTACCAGTACACGCGCAAGCCGCCGAAGACCATGCGCCCCGAGCCGAACGTGATCATCCGCCTGTGCAGCATCGAGTGCGACTTCTCGCACCCCTTCGACGAGCGCGCCACGAAGGAGAACGCCGCCTTCGCCGACGACCTCAATGAATGGGCGAAGGTTGCCAACCGCCTGTGGGTCTGGAACTACAACACCTCGTTCTCGAACTACCTCACGCCCTTCCCCAACCTGAAGGTGCGCGGGCCGAACATCCGCTACATGATCGCCAACAACGTGCGCGGCATCTTCGAGCAGGACGTCTACAACACGCCGCACGGCGAGTTTTCCGGACTGAGCGGCTATGTGGGCGCGAAGCTCCTGTGGAACCCCGACTACGACACAGACAAGGCGGTGAACGAGTTCCTGCTGGGGGTCTACGGCGACGCGGCCGCGCCCCTGCGGCTCTACCTCGACCTGATCCATGAGGCGGTCGCGGACCCGAAGACCAACATGGGCATCTGGATCGGCCCGGACGTCAAGTGGCTCACGGACGACCTGCTGAAGCGGGCGGACGAGCTGATGGACATGGCGGAGAAGGCCGTGGCGGACCAGCCGGAGGTGCTGGAGCGGGTCAAAATCGCGCGGCTGAGCACGGATTTCGCAATCATCGAGCGCATGTGCGCCCGCGCCACGGACGCCTACGCCTTCGACCACAAGAAGAGCATGGTCACCATGCGGCCGGAGTTCAAGGCCCGCGTGGACCGGTTTTTCTCCGTGGCCGAGCGCAACGGCCTGACGACCATCCGCGAAAGCGGCGGCGAGCTGGGCGAGTACAAGAAGATGATCCTCGACTCGTTCTCCGGCGAGAAGGTGTACGAGCTGCAAAAGGCGGCGCAGGCGGGAAAGGTCACCCCGGGGTTGAAATGGGCGTATTACAACAAGACCCTGAACGACCTGCCGGACCTCTCCACCCTGACCCCCGACGCCACGGGCGTCGCGAACCGCGTGGACATCTCAAAATCGCCGACAAAGGACGGCTTCGCCCTGCGCTTTGAGGGGTTCCTGAAAGCGCCGGAGAACGGGCTTTATTCACTGGCCCTCCGGTCGAACGACGGCAGCCGGCTGTACCTCGGCGGCGAACTGCTCATTGACAACGGCGGCCTGCACAAGGCGGAGACGAAGACGGCCTTCGCCGCCCTGGAAAAGGGCCTGCACCCGGTCGTGGTGGAGTATTTCGAGAGCGGAGGCGAGGAGACCCTCAGCCTGTTCTGGTCCGGGCCGGGCATCAAGCACAGCGCCGTGCCCGGGGACGCCTTCGCCCACGCCGAGTAGGCCCGCCGTCCCGGCGCTGGGAATGGGCCGGGAAAGAGGGCTATAATTGCGCCGCCCCCATCCGGAACCCCGGGCGCGGGCGGCGCGCGGGCTTCCCCCCCCGCCCCCAACAGACGGAAATCCCCATGAATCCTGACAAAGACAACGACGCCTTGGTCATTGCCGGGCGGCGCTTCTCCTCCCGCCTGATGATCGGCACGGGCAAGTTCCCCTCGGCCGCCGCCCTGCGCGCGGCCATCGCGGCCAGCGGCGCGGACATCGTGACCGTCGCCCTGCGGCGCGTGGACCTCGCCTCGCCGGAGGCAGAGGGCATCCTCTCGGCCATTGACCCGGAGCGGCAGCTCATCCTGCCGAACACCAGCGGCGCGCGCACGGCGGAGGAGGCGGTGCGGCTGGCGCGCATGGCCCGGGCCGGCGGCATGCCGCCGTGGATCAAGCTGGAGCTGACGCCCGAGCCGCGCTTCCTCCTGCCGGACCCCATGGAGACCCTGAAGGCCGCCGAAACCCTCGTGAAGGACGGGTTCACCGTGCTCCCCTACATCCAGGCGGACCCCATGCTGGCGAAACGGCTGGAGGAGCTGGGCACCGCCACCGTCATGCCCCTGGGCGCGCCCATCGGCAGCAACCGGGGCATCCGCACCCGCGACATGATCCGCATCATCATTGAACAGTCCAATGTCCCCGTGGTGGTGGACGCCGGGCTCGGCGCGCCCTCCCACGCCGCGGAGGCCATGGAGATGGGCGCCGACGCCGTGCTGGTGAACACCGCCCTCTCCGACGCGTCGGACCACGCCGCCATGGCGCGGGCCTTCGCCCTGGCCGTCGAGGCGGGCCGCATGGCCTGGCGCGCGGGCCTCGGCCCGGAACGCGCCGGCGCCGAGGCGTCGTCCCCCCTCACCGGCTTCCTGCATCCGCAGGCATGAACTGCGCGGGACCGCCAACGGGCCCGCGCCGGGACGCCGCCGTCCCGGCGGCCGTGTCCGGAAGCGGTTTTCCCCGCGCCGAGAGGTTCCCATGAGTTTTGTGCAGGAAATGGCCGCCTGGCCGAAGGAGCGCGTCCGCGACCTCGTGGACGGCGCGTCCGCCCGCGATGTGGAGGCCGCCCTGGGCCGCGAGACGCGCACGCCCCGCGACCTGGCCGCCCTCCTCTCCCCCGCCGCCCGGCCCTATCTGGAGCCCATGGCCCGCGAGGCGCACCGGCTCACCCGGTGGCATTTCGGGCGCACCATCTCGCTCTACGCCCCCATCTACCTCTCCAATATCTGCTCCGCTGACTGCGTCTACTGCGGCTACGCCGCCCGGTCGCACTCCCACGAGAAGCGCACCACCCTGACGCCGGAGGAGACGGACGCCGAATGCCGCGCCCTGGCGGCGATGGGCTACCGCAACATCCTCCTGCTCACGGGCGAGGCGCCCCACATCGTGCCGCCCGCCAAAATCGCCGAGGCCTGCGCCGTCGCCCGCCGCCACTTCGCGGGAGTGTCCGTCGAGGTCTACGCCATGGACCAGCCCGACTACGCGCTCCTGGTCGAAAACGGGCTCGAGGGCGTCACGCTCTACCAGGAGACCTACGACCGCGGCCTGTACGCCCAAGTGCACCTCTTGGGGCAGAAAATGGACTACGAGTACCGGCTCGACGCGCTGGAGCGCGCCGGATGCGCGGGCGCGCGCCGCATCACCGTCGGCGCGCTCCTCGGCCTGGGCGAATGGCCCGCCGAGGCCTTCTGGACCGCCCTCCACGCGCGCCACCTCCAAAAGGCGTGCTGGACCAGCGCCGTCGGCGTGTCCTTCCCCCGGCTCCGCCACACCCCGCCCCGGTTCCAGATCACCCACCCCCTCGGCGACGCCGAGCTCGTCCAGACGATTCTCGCCACCCGCCTCTTCCTACCCGAGGCCGGGTTCAACCTCAGCACCCGCGAGCCCGCCGAACTCCGCGACCGCCTCATCCCCCTCGGCATCACCGCCATGAGCGCCGGGTCCAGCACCCGCCCCGGCGGCTACGCCGCCGCCGACACCGGCGTCCTCGAACAGTTCGCCGTCGAGGACACCCGCA
>JAKPUV010000851.1 GCA_029554925.1 Candidatus Hydrogenedentota bacterium
CACGTCAAGGTGGTGAACCGGGACGCGACGGTGCGCGCGTCGCTGGAGCAGGAGCATCTCCAGAACTTCGACATGTTTGTGGCTACCACGGAGGACGACGAGCGGAACATTATGGCGGGGGTGCTCGCGCGGGAGGTGGGCGTGCCGCATGTGGTGGCCGTGGTGCACCAGCCGGACTTCGCGCCGCTGGTCGTGAAGCTGGGCATCGACCTCGCCCTGACCCCCCGGCTTGCCTTCGCCAACAGCGTGCTCAAGATCATCCACCAGGAGCGCGTCACGGCGTCCTCCTTCCTGGGCGAGGGGGATATGGAGGTGGTCGAGGCGAAGCTGGGCGACGGGGCGCCGATGGCGGGCCGCACGATCGCGGAGGTGGCGGACCGCCTGCCGGGGCACGCGCTGATCGCCACGGTCCTGCGCGGCGAGCAGGTGATTGTCCCCGGCGGTTCCGACCGCCTGGAGACCGGCGACACCGTGGTGTTCATCACCCCGACGGCGGACGCCAACGCGGCAAGGAAGGCCCTCACAGGCGCGAAATGAACTACCGGATCATCGCAAGAAACTTGGGGATATTCTCCCTTTGGGTGGCGGTGTGGATGGTGGCCTCCTCGCTGTGGTCGCTCTGGTACGGGGAAGCGGAGGCTCTTCGTGCGTTGCTGGAGGCCGCGGCCGCTTCGGCCCTTTCAGGGGGCGTTCTGGTCTTTCTGGGACAGGGACAGCACCGCCGGATGTATGAGCGGGAAAGCGTTGCCCTGGTGGGCTTGGGGTGGATATTCATTTCGGCCCTGGGGGCGCTTCCCTTTCTGTTTTACGGGGGCATGACCTTCACGGACGCCTATTTCGAGTCCATGTCCGGGTTCACCACGACCGGATCCTCCGTCATCTCCGAAATTGAGAGCCTTCCCAAGGGGATCCTCTTTTGGAGGTCCCTCACGCACTGGCTGGGCGGTCTTGGGGTGGTCGTGCTCATGGTGGCCGTGATCCCCTTTATCGGGCTTACGGGCAAGATGCTGTACCAGTCCGAGGTGACCGGGCTGTCCAAGGACGGGGTGCGTCCGCGCATCAAGGAGTCGGCCTTTGTTCTCCTCAAGGTGTATGGGGTGCTGACCGTCATTCATGTCGCCGCGCTGATGGTGGCGGGCATGGACCTTTATGACGCCCTTTGCCACACCTTTGGAAGTCTGGCGACGGGAGGTTTCTCCACCCGGAACAAGAGCATCGAGGCATTCAACAGCCTGCCGATAGAGACGACCATCACGGTGTTTGAACTGGTGGGGGCGACCAACTTCACCCTCTACTACCTGATGGCAAGGGGGGACTGGAAGGCCCTCTTCAGAAACACGGAGTGGCGTGTCTTCATTGCCATATTCCTCGTGTCCTGCACCCTCGTCACGCTGAACCTTCTCGGTGTCCAGGGCGAGGTGGCCGCGGACGCGTCGGTTCCGGGCGCGGCCGGCGCGGCAGATTACACGCGCGGCCAGGCTGTCCGCTTTTCGTCGTTCCAGGTGGCCACCATGATGACCAACACCGGGTTTACCGGCGCGGATTTCAACATCTGGCCGTATTTCTCCCGGATATGGATCATGATGATCGTGATGATGGGCGGATGCGCCGGCTCCACTGCGGGGGGGCTCAAGATCATCCGCGTGGTGATCCTGTTCAAGATCGGCGCCCAGCAGATACAGCGCATCTTTCGTCCGCACACCCTGCGGGCGATCCGGGTGAACGGTCAGGTGGTTTCCGAGGACATTCAATACAGCGTGCTTTCCTTTTTTCTGGTGTATGTGGCGGTCACGGCTTTTTCCACAGTGGTCATGTCGTTCCTGGGCCTGCCGCTGGAGAGCGCCTTCTCCTCCGTGGTGGCCTGCCTGAACAACACCGGGCCGGGGTTGGGGATGGTGGGCGCGGAGACGAACTTCGCGTGCGTGCCCGCCGCAGGGAAGTGGTTCCTGAGCCTGGTCATGGTGACCGGACGTTTGGAATTCTTCAGCGTTATGGTATTCTTCTTCCCATCATTCTGGCGGCGCGGCTGAGGCGCGGCGTCCCCCGGTGTGAAGCATCTTACAATGGTGGGCAATGAATTACCGTCTGCTGCTGCGATATCTCGGCGTGTTTCTGCTCGCGCTTGCCCTTCCTCTGGCGGTTTCCGCGCTGTGGGCGGTCTGGTACGGGGAATGGCGTTCGCTTGAGTCGTTCCTGCGCACCATCGTGCTGACGGTAGGGGGCGGTTTCACGCTGTGGGGAGTGGGCCGCGGGGCCCGGGTCCGGGTGTATGAGCGGGAGGGGCTGGCCCTTGTGGCGCTGGGGTGGCTCCTGATCGCGGGGGTGAGCGCCCTTCCCTACGTTTTTGCGGGGCTCATGGACCCTTCGTCCGCCTATTTCGAGTCCATGTCCGGCTACACCACCACGGGGGCCTCCGTGCTGGTGGAGGTGGAGCCGGTGGACAAGAGCCTGCTTTTCTGGCGGGCCACCACCCACTGGCTGGGGGGCATGGGGATTATTGTCCTCATTGTCGCGGTGCTGCCCTCCCTGGGGGCCGGGGGGAAGCAGCTTTACCGGTCCGAGGTGCCCGGAGTGGACAAGACGGGCCTGCTGCCGCGCATGCAGGACACGGCGGCGATGCTCTACAAGATCTATCTGGGCATGACCATCGTGCAGACGGCGTGCCTGGTGGCGGCGGGAATGAGCCTGTTTGACGCGCTCTGCCACACCTTTGCCTCGCTGTCCACCGGGGGGTTTTCCACGCGCACCGCCAGCATCGGCGCCTACGACAGCCTTCCCATCGAGATCATTGTGACCGTTTTCACGGTGCTTTGCGGGGCGAATTTCGGGCTGTATTTCGCCATGCTCCACGGGGACTGGAAGGCCCCCTTGCGCAGCACGGAGTTTCGCTGGTATCTCGGCATCCTGCTGGCCGCCACGCTGCTGATCACCGTGAATCTGATGGGCGTTCAGGGGGCCATACCGGAGGATCCCGGCGCGGGAACGCATGATGTGCGGTACGGTTTCGGGCATGCGCTGCGCGTGGCCGCGTTTCAGGTGGGCACCATCATGACGACGACGGGTTTCGCGACGGACAACACGGACCTCTGGCCGTACTTCTCGCGCGCGGTGCTGATCGCCCTGATGATCGTGGGGGCGTGCTCCGGCTCCACGGCGGGGGGAACCAAGGTTTTCCGCGTCGCGCTGATCGCCAAGATCGTGCGCAGCCAGTTGGAGCGCCTGTACCGCCCCAAGACGGTGCGCGCGG
Source organism: Candidatus Hydrogenedentota bacterium (assembly GCA_029554925.1). Classification (GTDB taxonomy): domain Bacteria; phylum Hydrogenedentota; class Hydrogenedentia; order Hydrogenedentales; family CAITNO01; genus JAAYBR01. Next base: position 3,248 of record JAKPUV010000851.1, read on the forward strand.
TGCGGATGAACGGCGCCGCCGTGCCGCTTGAAGTGCAGCTCACCGTTTACACCTTCTTCGCGATGCACGTCGCCGTGCTGGTCGTGGGGACCATGTTCATGTCTTTGCTGGGACTCCCCTTCCAGACGGCCTTCAGTTCCGTCGTGGCGACGGTTAACAACATCGGGCCGGGGATGGAACTGGTGGGCTCCACGGCCAACTACGCCTGTGTGCCGGCGGCGGGGAAGTGGTTTCTGTCCCTGCTGATGGTGATCGGCCGCTTGGAGTTTTTCAGCATCTGCGTGCTGTTTCTCCCCTCCTTCTGGAGGCGGGCGTAGGCGGCTCAGTCGCGGGTGCCGGGAACCATTCTGCGCTCGCGGGCGTAGTCTTCCAGGGCCTCGCGCAGGAGCTTCCGGCCGCGGTAGAGGCGGGACATCACGGTGCCGAGGGGGCACTGCATGATGTCGGCGATCTCCTTGTAGGACATGTCCTCCAGGTCGGCCATGATGACGGCGTTGCGGAAGTCGTCGGGGAGGGCCTCGATGGCCTTGCGCACGGGGTCGTCCACGAGTTCGAGGAGGTCCTCCTGGTTCCCCTTGCGGGGCTCGAAAAAGACCTCGGGGTCGGGGGCGGTCTCCGGGGCGGATTCAAAGCCCGACAGCTCGACTTCGGCGGGGCGGCGGGTCTTCCGCCGGTACTCGTTGATGAAGGTGTTGCGGAGAATGGTGAGGAGCCACGCCTTGATGTAGGTGCCCTCGCGGAACTTGTCGTGGAAGCGCAGGGCCTTGACGATGGTGTTCTGTGTGAGGTCCTCGGCGTCGGCGGAGTTCCGGGTGAGGCGCATGGCAACGGCGAAGAGCATGTCTATATGCTCCAGCACCTGCCGTTCAAACTCGCGCGAGCGGTTTATCACCAATGCGTCAGCCACGTTCTCCGTCCCTCTGTCCTTGAACCGTCGGCGCGGCGCGGGCCGCCTTTTCTCCGGGGCTTATCGTAGCAGGAAAGCAACTCGGGAGGCAATGTCCATTCCGCCGGAGGGCTACGCCGGCGCCGGGGCGTCGCTCTGGGGACGGAAGAGTGAGTCTGCGAGATTCCCGGCGTCCGCGCAGTCCGGTGCCGTCAGCCGTTCCGCCTCGCGGCGCGCGGCGTCGAGCAGGCGGGCGTCGCGGATCAGGTCGGCGGCGCGCAGATCGCTTAGACCGGCCTGCCGCACGCCCAGAAGCTCCCCCGGGCCCCGCATGCGGAGGTCCGCCTCGGCGATGTCAAAGCCGCTGGAGCATTTGCAGAGGGTTTCCAGACGCTCCCTGCCTTCGGGTGTTCGGGGCTTCCCCAGAAGAAAGCAGAATGACGGGCGGGTGCCGCGTCCGACCCGTCCGCGGAGCTGGTGGAGCTGGGTCAGGCCGAATTCCGAGGCGTTTTCAATGACCATGAGGGTGGCGTTGGGGACGTCAATGCCCACCTCGATCACGGTGGTGCTGAAAAGCACCTGAATCTCCCCCCGCTTGAAGGCGCGCATGACGGCGTCCTTCTCCGGGGCGGGGAGGCGTCCGTGGAGCAAGCCCGTGCGCAGCCCCGCGAGGGGACCCGCGGAGAGTTCGCTGAAATGGGTCAGGAGCGCCCGGGTGTCCTGCTTGGCAATGGAATCCTCGATCAGGGGGCACACGACATAGGCCTGCACCCCCTCTTCCGCCTGCTTGCGGACATGGTCATAGCACGCGGCGGTCTTGCCCTGGGGGATATAGCGCGTGGTGACCGGGGTGCGGCCGGGGGGCAGCTCGTCCATGACGGTGAGGTCCATCCGCCCGAAAACGGTGAGGGCGAGCGACCGGGGAATGGGGGTTGCCGACATTTGCAGCACATCGGGCCGGGGGCCCTTGCGCACCAGCAGCTCGCGCTGCGCGACACCGAAACGGTGCTGTTCGTCAATGATCACCAGGCCCAACTGGTGAAAGGCGGCCCTGTCCTGGAAGAGGGCGTGGGTGCCCACGACCACCTGGGCGTCGCCGGAGGCCGCCGCGCGGTGGGCCTCCCCCCTGCCCTCCGCGGCTCCGGTGAGCAGCACGGTGCGCAGGCCCAGGGGCGCGAGAAGCCCCTCCAGCACCAGCGCGTGCTGCGCCGCCAGCAGTTCCGTGGGGGCCATGAAGGCGGTCTGGAGGCCCCCATCCGCCGCGACGACCGCCGCGTGCAGGGCCACCAGGGTCTTGCCGGAGCCCACATCGCCCTGAAGCAGGCGGAGCATGGGGGTGGGGCCCGCCATGTCCCCAAGAATGTCCTCCACGGCCCGGCGCTGTGCCGCTGTCAGGGCGAAGGGGATTTCCGCCTGAAAACGGCGGAGCAGCTCCCCGCCAACGCGGTGGGTGTGGGCGCGGTTCTCCTGCCTCAACAGGCGCTTTTGGCGCTGGATGTCCGTCTGGAGGACCAGCAACTCCTCGAAGATGAGACGTCTTCGGGCGGCGGCGGCCGCCTCGGGCGAATCGGGAGCATGCACCCCCCGCAGGGCCTCCGCGGCGGGGGGGAACCCCATGCGTTCGGCAAGCTCCCCGGGCAGCGGCTCCGCCAGGCCGGGCGCCACCGCGTCCAGCGCGGCGAGGACCCATTTCCGCAGCATCCGCTGGGTGATTCCCTCGGTGAGCGGATAAGCGGGCAGAATGCGCCCCTGCCGGAGGCTCTGCAAGTCCTCCTCCTCCAGCAACTCGTACTCAGGGCTTGAAAGACAGGGCCCGTTGTATTGCCCCACGCGTCCGGTGAAAAAAGCGTGCCTGCCGGGGACAAAGGCGCTTCTGGCAAGGAATCCGCGGCCGAAGAAGGACGCCTGCAGGGTACCGGTGCCGTCGGCAAGGGTAATCAACGCCAGAGACTGCCGGCCGCGCAGGCGCACCTGGCGGCTGGACGTGATCTCCGCTACCACGGAGACCCGTTCCCCCGGCTCGACGCTGGCAAGCGGCGTGAGCTCCCGGCAGTCCCGGTAGGCACGGGGAAAATGCAGGAGCAAATCCCGCACCGTGACGATGCCGAGCCGCGCCAGCAACGCCGCCCGGCCGGGACCTATGCCCGGCAGGGAGGCCACGCCGTCCTCCAGGGACGGCCCCGTCGGCAACGGCTTTCCCGCGTCCTCTGGCCGATCCGGCGGCACGGTCAGGCGGGCCAGGTCGGCTGCCCGGTGTACAGGTCAAACAGGGTCCGGTAGTACCGCATGAAACGTGCGGGGTCGTCGTTGCCCTCGATTTCGGCGAGGCAGTACCCCGAGTATCCGCACTCCTTGAGCAGGTCAAACAGTTCCTGCCAGGGGTACTTGGGAACGCCGATGTCGTTGATGTGGACCAGCCCCAGGGCGTGCTTCAGGAGGTCGAAATTGGCGCGGATGCTGCCGTTCTCGTCCGTCTCGCCGCCGTTGCAGTTCCAGCAGACCTTCGCGTTGGCGTGGTTGGCATGGTCGAGCATGGCCCGCACGCTCTTCGGCTCGCGGGAACCCTCGGATCCGTGCACCTCCATGCGGACCTCCACCCCGAGACCGGCGGCGGCCGCCGCCACCTCGCCCCAGGCCTTGCCGATGCGCTCATGGGTGACGGCGAGCTCCTCCCCCTTGTTCACGCCGTTGGGGCGCACCTTGATGCCGCCCGCACCCACGTCCGCAGCCAGTTGCGCGTACTCTTTGGCCCCCTCGATGTTCTTCTTGACCACGGCCGGGTTGTTGCTGTGAAACTCGTAGGTGCTGCCCAGTCCGACCAGAACCACGCCGGAATCCTCGAACTTCTTGCGGACGTCGGCGCGCTCGCTCTTGGAAAGGGACAGTTCGACGCCGTGGCCGTGGGTGGTGCGCAGCTCGACGCCCGCAAGCCCCGCCTCCTTGCAGAGGGCGATCAACTGGTCACAGGTCATCTTCTCCCCCATTTTGTAGGTGACCATGCCCAGTTTGAAAGGCGCGTTTGCGGCCGCCGCAACGGCGCGCAGGCCGCGGGACGGACCGGAGAGCGTAAGAGAGGCGGCGCTGGCGGCACCGGCACAGAGGGTCATCCAATGGCGTCTGGAAACGGGTTTCATGGGGCAGCTCCTTGTTATTGCTGTTGACCACTGCACGGAAAGGCCATTATGCGCGGATGGGCTGTTCAGTGCAAGCCGTGCCTGGAAGGCCGGAGTTGACAACGGCGGCGCGCATACCTTACAATGATTACCAAGTAAGGAATTATTTGGCGGTAGGGATCGTTTACCAAGCAGGCAACCCAGGCACCGAGAAGGAGAACCGCACATGAAGATCTTCGGAGACAACAGCTTCACCATCGGAAAAACCCCTCTGGTCCGGCTGAACAACGTGACCCAGGGAATCAAGGCGGCGCATGTGCTGGCCAAGATCGAGGGGAGAAACCCGGCGTACTCCGTCAAGTGCCGCATCGGGGCGAACATGGTCTGGGACGCCGAGAAGCGCGGCGCGCTCAAGCCGGGCGGTACCATTGTGGAGCCGACATCGGGCAACACGGGGATCGCGCTGGCGTTTGTGGCGGCGGCGCGCGGATACCGCCTGATCCTGACCATGCCCGAGACCATGAGCCTGGAGCGCCGCGCGATGCTGAAGGCCTTCGGCGCGGAGCTGATACTGACTCCGGGGGCGCTCGGCATGCCCGGGGCCATCGCCGAAGCGGAGCGTCTGGCGGCCGAGAATCCCGAGTACTTCCTGCCCCAGCAGTTCAACAACCCGGCCAACCCCGAGATTCACCGGCTGACAACGGGTCCGGAGATTTACGAGGACACGGACGGCCAGATGGATGTTCTGGTGGCCGGGGTGGGCACGGGCGGAACGATCACCGGCATCAGCCGCTTTCTCAAAGAGGACAAGGGGCTGAACATCCAGACGGTGGCCGTGGAGCCCGCAAGCTCGCCGGTGCTGGCGGGCGGCCAGCCGGGAAAACACAAGATCCAAGGAATCGGCGCGGGGTTCATTCCCAAGGTGCTCGACCTGTCGCTGCTGGACCGGATCGAGCATGTGACGGACGAGGAGGCCTTTGAGACGGCGCGCCGTCTTGCGAAGGAGGAGGGCATCATCTGCGGGATCAGCTGCGGCGCCGCGGCGACTGCGGCGCTCCGGCTGGCGCACCAGGAGGCCTACGCGGGCAAGACCATTGTTGTGATACTTCCGGACAGCGGGGAGCGGTACCTCTCCACCCCCCTGTTCCAGGCATAACCCCAACAGAAGACACATTGGAAGGAAAGACGCATGACCACCGAGAAGAAACAGCGACTTGGAACCCTCGCCCTTCACGCAGGGCAGAAGCCCGACCCCGTGACGGGGGCGCGTGCGGTGCCGATTTACCAGACCACCTCCTACGTTTTCCAGGACACAGCCCACGCCGCGCGGCTTTTCGGGCTGGAGGAGTTCGGCAACATTTACACGCGGCTGATGAACCCGACGACGGACGTGCTGGAGAGCCGGGTTTCGGCGCTGGAGGGCGGCGTCGGCGCGCTGGCCACGGCTTCGGGCGCCTCGGCGATCATGCTGGCCACGCTCAACATCGCGAAGAGCGGGCAGAACTTCGTCTCCTCCACGACCCTCTACGGCGGCACCTACAACCTGTTCGCCAACACCTACAAGGACCTGGGCATTGAGGCGCGGTTTGTGGACGGGTCCGACCCGGCGAACTTTGCCAAGGCAATAGACGACAACACGCGGTTCCTCTACCTCGAGAGCATCGGCAACCCCGCGAACGATGTGGTGGACTTTGAAGCCATAGCGAAGGTGGCCCATGACCACGGAATCCCCCTGATTGTTGACAACACGGTGGCCTCCCCCCTGCTCTTCCGCCCCTTCGAGCACGGCGCGGACATTGTGGTCCACTCGGCGACCAAGGTGCTGGGCGGACACGGCACGTCCCTGGGCGGGGTCATCGTGGACAGCGGCAAGTTCGACTGGAGCAACGGGAAGTTTCCGGAGATTGACGGGCCGAACCCGAACTACCACGGGGCGAACCTGCATGAGGCGCTGAAACCGCTGGGCAACATCGCCTACATCATCAAGGCGCGCGTGACCCTGTTGCGCGACATGGGGCCGGCCATCTCCCCGTTCAACGCCTTCCAGATCCTCCAGGGGATCGAGACGCTGCACCTGCGGGTGCCGCGCCACAGTGAGAACGCGCTGGCGGTGGCGAAATTCCTGGAGGCGCATCCGGCGGTGGCGTGGGTGAACTACCCCGGCCTCGAAAGCCACCCCGACCACGCGCGGGCGAAGAAGTACCTGCCCAAGGGCCAGGGCGCGATCCTGGGCTTCGGCATCAAGGGCGGCGCGGAGGCCGCGGTGAAGTTCATCAACAGCGTCCAGCTGGCCTCGCACCTGGCGAACGTGCTTGACGCGAAGACCCTGGTGATCCACCCGTCCACGACCACCCACTCCCAGCTCAGCCCGGCGGAGCAGGCCGCCTCCGGCGTCACGCCGGACTTCATCCGGGTGTCCGTGGGCCTGGAGGACATCGAGGACATTCTGGAGGACTTCGGCCAGGCGCTGGCCGCCTCGCAGAAATAGATGGTATGATATGCGCGCGCGCCGCGCGGTGCGGCGCGCGCTGTTGAACCGCGGCAGTCGGCCGGGAAGCCCGGAGCGCCGCGGTTCTCCGTTATGCGGCGGATGGAACGGGAAGCATGCAGGATTGTGAGCGGGAAAAGAGTGTCGGCCTCGTGGAGACGCGTTTTGTCGAGTTTGCCCCCCCCGGCGGGATCGCCCTGGACGGGGGCGCGGTTCTCGAGACGGTCACGGTGGCCTACGAGACCTACGGGACGCTGAACGTGTCCCGGGACAACGCCGTGCTGGTGTGCCACGCCCTTTCGGGGGACGCGCACGTGGCCGGGTACAACTCCCCCGAGGACGAGAAGCCGGGCTGGTGGGACAACATGGTCGGCCCGGGCAAGGGCATTGACACGGACAAGTACTTTGTCGTCTGCTCCAACATCCTCGGGGGCTGCAAGGGGACGACGGGTCCGGGGAGCACCAATCCCGCCACGGGAGAGCCCTACGGACTGGACTTCCCCGTGGTCACGGTGTCCGACATGGTCCGGGTGCAGCGGGAGCTCGTGCGCCACCTGGGGCTGGAGTCGCTGCTGGCGGTGGTGGGCGGGTCTCTCGGGGGGATGCAGGCGCTCACCTGGGCCGCTGAATACCCCGAGGTGTGCCGTGGAGCCGTGCTGATCGCCACCACCCACGTTGCCGGGGCCCAGCAAATCGCCTTTGACGCCGTGGGCCGGACCGCGATCCAGGCGGACCCGGATTTCCTCGGCGGCGACTACTACGGCACTCCCGGCCCGCGCCGCGGCCTGGCCATCGCCCGGATGATGGCGCACATCACCTATCTGTCCGAGGTCTCCATGAACCAGAAGTTCGGGAGAACCTTCCGCAACGCTGAGGGGCCCGCCTTCAGCCTGAACAACGAGTTCAACGTGGAGACCTATCTCGGGCACAAGGGAAAGGCGTTTGTAAACCGTTTCGACGCAAACACCTACCTGTACACCACCCGAGCGATAGACTATTTTGACGCCTCCGAGGGGTTCCCCTCGCTGGACGCGTCCCTTTCCCGCGTTCGGGGACGGGTGCTGGTGGTCTCCTTCACCTCCGACTGGCTGTTTTCGCCGCAGCAGTCCCGGGAGATGGTTTTTTCCCTCGCCAGAGCCGGCGGCGATGTTTCCTACTGCAATATCCGCAGTGATTACGGGCACGACGCCTTTTTGCTGGAGGTGGAGACGCTCTCACGGCTCATTTCGGGGTTTCTCGACGGGGTGCAGTATCCCGACCGGGACTGCGACACCTGCCACCGGCCCTGTTCGCAGCACCGGGAGAATCCGGTGGAGGGGACGCCGGGGGTGCGCCTGTTCGACCGCCAGCACCGCGTGGACTACGACATGATCGTGGACTTGGTGGAGCCGGGAAGCCGTGTGCTGGACATCGGGTGCGAGTCCGGGCAACTGCTCTGCCAGCTCATGCGCAAGCGGCAGGTGCGCGCCTTCGGCATCGAACTGGACGAGGAACAGTCCGTGCGGTGCGTGGAAAGCGGCATCACGGTGATCCAGGCGGACGTGCAGAAGGACCTGTCGGGCCTGCCGGACGGGTCGTTTGACTACGTGATCCTCAGCATGACCCTGCAGGTGCTGGAACATCCCGAAAAGGCTTTGAAAGAGCTGCTTCGCGTGGGGCGCAAGTGCATCGTCAGCTTTCCCAATTTTGGGCACTGGAGCGTGCGGCTGAAGACCTTCTTCCGGGGCCAGGCCCCCGTGACGCCCCACCTGCCCTACCAGTGGTACGACACGCCGAACCGGCATGTGCTGACGATCCAGGACTTCCGGGTGTTCTGCCGCGACCTGGGGATCCGCATCGAGCGCGAAATCTGCCTGAGCGGCGACGGCCCCGTCCGCGTATGGCCCAACGTGCGGGCGGACGAGGCCCTCTGCCTGCTCAGCCAGGGGCGCTGACCTTCCGGCGTCCTTTCTAGGCGGTCTGCTGGCGCCTTTTCCGGTAGACGTGCCCCGCCGCCACGAGGACGGTGAAGACCACCACCACGCAGACGGTCCAGAAGGCCCCCGCCTTCCCGTAAATGCCCCACAGCCCGCCGAAGAACGAGCAGAACAGGGCAATGACCATCAGGGTGTTCCACAGGACGCGCTTTCCGCCGCGCGGCATGGAGTCCTTCAGGACGGATTTCTGGTTCATCAGCATGAAGAACGAGAGGTAGGCGAGCGGGAGCAGGGTCATGCAGAACACCGAGGTCGGCGTGGCGACGGCCATCAGGGCCCCGTCCCAGGTGAGCATGACGAAGAGGGAAATGGACGTCATGGCACCGCCCACGAACTGGGGCCAGCCCTTTGCGGGCCGGTTGAGGAGCTCGCAGAAGCAGAGGCTGTTGATAATCATGAGCATGGTGGCGGCGGAGAGCCCCATGCCCAGGATGCCCAGCCCGAAGACGAACCGCGCCACGGTGGTGCCGGTGAGGGGCTCCAACGACGCGGCCAGCTGCGGGGCGTCGCGGCGCACGAGCATGGCGGCCATCACGCGCTCCGACTCGGGCAGGGCGGAGATCTTTGCCTCCAGGTCGGCCGGGGAGAGTTTGGCGACCTCCCCCTCGCCGATCTCCGCCTTCAGCCTGTTTCCAAGCAGGCCGTTGTATCCCGTCAGCAGGCTCTGCTCCACTTTGATGGGGGCACCCTGGGCGTCCACCCGCTCGACCAGCCCGGGCTGGGGTTTGGCATGCAGTTGGGTGCCCGCGGCGATGACCACGCAGGACGTGGCGATGAGGAACGGGATGAACAGGCCGGTGGACAGGTCAAAGATGGCCAGCCCTCGGAAATCGCGGTCCCAGCCCTTGCGCATCATGGAGTAGGGGAACATGAAGGTCATGTTGATGCCGACGGCCGTGGCGAAGGCGGAGATGATGAAGTCCCGCTGGTCCCCCAGTATCTTCGCCTCCCAGAAGGGCCTGAACGCGTCGGGCACCGCCGCCAGGAACGGTTGGAGCTTGGGCGCGGGCTCGAACATCATGTTGAACCGGGGAATGAACCCGCCCATGTAGTCGCGCCAGTCCGCCAGCCCGTTCTTGGTGATGACGATGACGACGCCGATGAAGCACAGGACCGTCATGCCGACCATGCACTTGATGAGGGTCTCGAAAATGACCATGCCCTTTCCGCCGGACGAGTACAGGGTGAGGAAAAGAATGTTGATGGCCAGAATGCACAGGGCGGCCACGATCTTGCCGTTGGGCCCGAGCGGCCCCTCGATGCCCAGGATTCCCGGGAAGAGCATCTTGGTCAGGGAGGCCAGGCCGAGGGCGAACTGCGGCATGGACCAGACGAGGTTGGCCACCATGGAGGCCAGCAGCCAGCTCCAGCCGAGAACGGGGTTGATGTGGGTGTTGATGACCCGGAGGGGGCGCTCGCCGGTGGAGAGGGTCACATAGGAAATGGCGCTGAGCATGACGATGCCGAAGACCATCGCCACGGGCTGCAGCCACAGGAAGACGAACCCGGTCAGCACCGCAAGGTAGAGACTGTTGGAGAGGGTGCCGCCCCCCAGTGTGATGGCGCTCTGCAGCCACCCGGGACCGGACAGCCGCACAAACACGCCGAACAGGGGCCACCGGCCCCGTTCGCGCGCCTCGTTGATCAGCTTGCGGTCGCGCTCAATGCGGGTGTTGACGGACAGGTTTACTTTCTGGCTCTGCTCTTCCATGGCGTTTTCGGCTCCCTCGAACGTCTGGTGTGCTGGTTGCGGTTGACCGGGGCGCCCCTCCGGGCCCCGGGAATCACTCCATCAGGGCCTCAAGATGGGCCTGCACAGACGCCGCCAGGGCGTTTTCGTGGTAGCCGCCCTCCAGGAAAGAAACGATGTTTCCCGGCACGGCGCCGCGTGCAAGCCTCGTGATTTCGGCGAAATGCGATGTCTCCAAGAGCTGGTTGCCCAGGGGATCCAGCCGGTGGGCGTCAAAGCCCGCCGAGAGGAGGAGGAAATCGGGGGCGAAAAGCTGGAGCTGCGGAACGACCACCCCCTTGACCGTGTTGACCCACTGGTCCGGGCTGCATCCCGGCGGCATCTGAAAGTTTAGGTTGGTGTTTCCTCTGCCCCGCTCATGGGAGAACCCCGTTCCCGGGAACTGGGGATATTCGTGCAGGCTGATGTAGAAGACGCTCTCGTCGTCGTAGAAGATGTGCTGCGTGCCGTTGCCGTGGTGGACGTCGAAGTCGAGGATTGCCACCCGGCGCGCGCCGCCGCGCTCGCGGAGCCAGCGCGCGGCCACGGCGATGTTGTTGAACACGCAGAAACCCATGGAGAAGTCCGCCTCCGCATGGTGTCCCGGCGGGCGCATGAGGACAAAGGCGTTGTCGCACCCCTTCTCCAGCACGGACTTGCAGGCGGTGATGCCCGCCCCCGCCGCGAGCAGGGCGACGTCCCAGGTTCGGTCCATCATCACCGTGTCGGGGTCGGGGTACTCCTCCCCCTCCAGGCAGCACCGCCGCACGGTGTCGACGTGTTCGCGGGTGTGGACGCGCAGGATGTCCTCCACCGAGGCGGATTCCGGCGCGAGAGGCAAGCGGTAGAGGCCGTTTTCCTTGAGATGGTCCAGGACGGCGGTGAGACGGGCGGGCGATTCAGGATGGAACTCGCCCGTGTCGTGGGCGAGCATCTCATCGCTG
>JAKPUV010000852.1 GCA_029554925.1 Candidatus Hydrogenedentota bacterium
GGCGCTCTGCGACGGTGCTCATAGCCCCGCCGCCCAGAGCTGTGCATCTTCGCGCGCCTCGCGGACCATCTCGTCGTGCCCCAAGGGCTCGGCGTAGACCTCGCCGCAGTACGGGCAGGACCACGCCTGCGCCCCGTAGTCGTCCTGGACTTCCTGCGCGTCCTCGTCGTTCGCGCGGCAGTACGGGCAGTAGCCTCGGTCGTCCGGCGGCGTCGTCTTCCAAGCGTCGTAGCTGCTCATGCGACCACCGCCCAGATGCCCCATATCAGCAGCGCAGCCAAGCCGATGCCGGCCAGCGTGAAGGGGAGGGCGAGAAGGTGGCAGAGCAGCGCCTCGCGCCGCTTAGGCGAGGCTAGAACGTTGCGCCCCGCCGTTTTGCTGCTACCATACGCGTACAGCGACGGGGTTCCTGTGGTGGGTTTTCCGGAGCTGAGGAACGCGGCTGTCTTTGACCGGAGGCCGCGTCCCGCCTTTTGGGCTGTCATTCCTCCTCCTTATGCGGGTTCACCTCTCACGTTCGGCGCGTCTGGGTACTCCTTTCTGTAGCCTGTACGTGCGCCACGGACACTTTACACGATGCTGTCCGTCGTGTCCAGTACTCGCCTCAAATATTCTTCGAGAGCGGTGCGGCGTATCCTCCGGTAGCCGCCCGGGGTGCGGTAGCCGGGAAGGTCGCCAGCGTCGAACGCACGCGCCAGCGTCTTGGAGCTGATGGGGTACCCGGCGGACGCCGCGACGGCAGCCGCCTGCGTCGGCGTGAGGTAGTCCTCCCGGCGGGGTCGTCCGCGTCCGCTCGTCGGTCTCATACCTACCTCCCCCAGCTTTGCCAAGCATGGCCACTCATAGCACCCTACCATCGCCCCCGCCCCGGTGTCGCTCATGTAGTTCCCGAACAAAGCGAAGCCCCGCGGGCACGGGGCTTCAAAGACAGCGGCTAGGCTAGTCTCGCGTCGTCACCCTAGATGGTGGTGGGTGGCATGTAAAGCTGAGTGCCGCGGAGCTTGAGCCGGGAGACCTCCAGGAGTCCGGGAAACGTGCCGATACTACCCTGATGACCGGACGCAAGGGCCGGGGCGGAAGATGCCTCCCGGCCCCGGCCTTTGCCGTCCCTATTCCCGCGTCGGCGCCGCGGTCTTCGCCACGTCGTAGAGTCCTGCGGCGGAGAGTCCCAACAGGAGTCCCGCGGTCACGGCGTCAAAGAGACCGGAGGTCGCCCAGAGGTACGCCGCGACGTTCAGCGCCACCGCGACGACGAGCGCCGCCAGGAGCGCCCACTT
>JAKPUV010000858.1 GCA_029554925.1 Candidatus Hydrogenedentota bacterium
AACGTCAACGGCGGCTACACCACGTGGCGGGCCTTCAACCCGCCCCCGGCGGGCTGACGCCCCGCGCGGACCATAGTTTGACACTGTCCGGGCGTTGTGCGAGTCTTATGGGGACACAACCTTCGGGAGGTCAGACCATGCACCGGTTTTTCTGCGTCCTGCTCGCCCTGTCCGCGGTTTTATGCGCCGTTCCCGCCGTGGCGGACGAGTACCCTGTGATTCCCCTGCGGGACAACTGGCGTCTCCACACTTCGGACGGGCTGGCCGCCGAAGGCGCGGCCCTGTCCACTCCCGGGTTCGACACCACCGGGTGGCACCCCACCACCGTGCCCAAGACGGTGCTGGCCGCGCTGGTGGACAATGGGGTCTATCCCGACCCCTATTTCGGCGTGAACATGACGCAGATTCCCGGCTACCAGGAAGGGGCGTGGCTGCGTATGGCCGACGACAGCCCTTTCCGGTCGTCGTGGTGGTTCCGCACGGAGTTCACCGGGCCCGCCATCAGCGAAAACGAGCAGGTGACCCTCCACTTCGACGGCCTGAACTACAAGGCGAACATCTGGCTGGACGGCGAGAAGATCGCCGGGGAGGACACGGTCCAGGGCATGTTCCGCCGCTTCGAGTTCAACGTGACGAAGCAGATGCTCAACAAACCCAACCCCCACGTGCTTGCCGTGGAGATCATCCCGCCGGGGCTGGTGCCGGACAAGAAGTACGGCACGAAGCAGATCGAGGCGACCACCGGGTGGGACGACCACAACCCCCAGCCGCCGGACGGCAACATGGGCCTCTGGCAGCCCGTCTATCTGCGGGTGCAGGGGCCGGTCTCCCTGCGCAACCCCTACGTGGAGACCAAACTGGACGTTCCGGGGCTGGAGGAGGCGCGCCTGACCGCCTCGGTCTTCGCGCGGAACAACACGCCCGACCCCGTCACCTGCACCGTGTCCGTGCTGTTCCAGGACCTTTCCTTCGCGCAGGAGGTGTCCCTCGCGGGCGGCGAAACCCGGGAGGTCTTCTTCCGTCCGGAGGAATGGGGCGCGCTCGTGGTGAAGAATCCCCGCGTCTGGTGGCCCCACCCCCTTGGCCCGCAGGAACTTTACGACATTGAGTTTGGTGTGATCACAAACCGGGGGAGCTCCGACAAGGCGCGCACCCGTTTCGGCATCCGCGAGATTACCACGGCCATTGACGACGACAATTGGCGCTACTATATGGTCAACGGGCGGCGGGTGCTCATCCGGGGTGGCGCGTGGATGACCTCGGACATGCTGCTCAACCTATCCCGCGACCGCTATGAGACCCTCATCCGCTACGCCCGCGAGGCCAACCTGAACATGCTCCGCTCCGAGGGCTTCTCCATCCGCGAGACCGAGGACTTCTACTCCCTCTGCGACGAGCTGGGCATCATGGCCACGCAGCAGCTCTTCGGCCGCAGCATCCCCGACGAGCCCCTCGCCATCGCCTGCGTCGAGGACACGCTGCTGCGCATCCGCAACCACCCCAGCCTGGCCCATTTCCTCGGCCACGACGAGACCTTCCCCACGCCGACGCTGGACGAGGGCTACCGCGGCCTCATCGAGAAGCACCGGGTCAACCGCACCTACCAGCCGCACTCGGGCACCTTCAACATCGCCACGCGCAAGAAGACGGGCGGCACCCGCACGGGCACGCGGGAACTCTGGACCTACGCCAGCCCCGCGCACTATTACTTCACGGAGCGGAAACAGGACGTCGCCTGGGGCTTCGCCCAGTCCGGGGGCATCGGCGGCATCCTCGCTCCCCGCGACAGCCTGCGCCAGATGATGCCCGCCGACCAGCTCTGGCCCGCCATGAAGACCGAGGCGTGGTCCCTCCACACGGTCACGCAGGGCGCGGAGTACTTCAACGTTGTCCTCCAGATGATGGACGCCCAGTACGGCGCGCCCGCCGACCTGGAGGCCTTCTGCAACCGCCTCTACGCCATGAACTACAACAGCGCCCGCGGCATGTTTGAGGCCTTCGGCAAGAACCGCTACGCCGCCACGGGCATCACCACCTGGAAATACAACGCCGCCTGGCCCGCCGCCCTCACCTGGCAGTATGTGGACTGGTATGGCCGCGCCACCGCCGCCTATTACGGCGCGAAAAAGGCCTGCACCCCCCTCCACGCCCTCTACGCCTACAATGACGGCGCGGTCTATGTCACCAACAGTCTCTACGAGCCGAAGAAGGATCTGATGCTTACCGCCGCGTTCTACGGAACCGACGGCGCGCCCGTGGGGAAGGTCCAGGAGACCTCTGTGGACCTTGCCCCTGACACGGTGGCGAAGATTCCCGACTTGGAGGTTCCCGAGTCCCTCGGGTCGCTCCGGTTCCTGAAACTGGAACTGCGCGACGCTGCCGGGGCATTGGTGTCGGACAACTTCTACTGGCTCTCCGCGACGCCGGACATCCCCGGCCGCGACCTGGAGATGTTGGGCGGCGACTTCAAGGTGGAGCCGAAGAGCATGGCGGACTTCAAGGCCCTGGCGGACCTGCCCAAGGTCACCCCGGTTGCCGAATTGAAGCAGACCCGCGACGCAAACGGCCTCCGGCTGGAGGCGGTCGTGTCCAACCCCTCGCCGCATGTGGCGTTTCTGGTGCAGCTCGCCGCCACGAACCCGGAAACGGGCCTGGAGATCGGCCCCACCTACTGGTCTGAGAACTACTTCAGCCTTCTTCCCGGCGAGACCCGCACCGTCACGGCCGAAGTGCCCGCCTACGCCCTCCCGAAGGGAGAGGCCGCCCTGCGCGTGACCAACTACAACGCCGCGCAATAGACAGACCGCAATGGCCCGGAGCGCCGGGCTCGTGTGGGCTTTCGTGTCCGCTGCAGGGCGCAGCAAGCAGCGCCCCTACAAGACGCGTGCCTGGTGTGGCGCATGTAGGGGCGCTGCTTGCTGCGCCCTCTTTTTTTGCGGCATAACGGCCTCATCCGTTGGCCGTTCACAACTCTCGCGCTTCCGGCACCTATTCCTGCCCGCCTGCGTTGTCCTCGGCCGCGGTGTCGAGGCCGAAGAGGGCGGCGAGTTCGAGGTCGCGCTTGAATTTGGCGCGTTTGGAGGGGTCGGTGCGGTGGGCGATGAGGCGGGCGGGGCTGCCGGCCCACATTTCGCCGGGGGGCACGTCCTTGGTGACGACGCTGGCGGGGCCGATGACGGCGTCGGCGCCGATGGTGACGCCGGGCATGACGTAGGTGCGGCCGCCGATGTAGGCGTTGTCGCAGACCGTGATGGGCTCGGTGACATGGGGGGTGAGGCGCCAGTGGACATCGGTGCCCTGGAAGAGGTGGTTGGTGTCGCGGAGGACGCAGTGGGGGCCGATGAAGACGCCGTTGCCGATGTGGAGGTTGCTGTTGCTGAGGAGGAGGGCGTAGTCGCCGATCTCGACGTTGTCGCCGAGGACGATGACGCCGCCCTTGTGGGTGCGGAAGACGAGGTTGTTGCCGAAGCAGCAGCCGGACCCGGCCTCCACCCTGCCCTTCACCTCCGTCTGCAGGCCGAGGAAGCGCGCGCCGTCGCCGAGGACGGCGAACTTTTTCCGCAGCCGCTTCTCGCGCATTCCGATGATCCAGTCCGTCAGGCTCATGCGGTGTCTCCTCCCGCGCGCGCGGCGTTGTCCAGCGCGGCCAGCATGTCCGCGACGCGGGTGAACCGCTCGCGGGGTTTCCCGAGGACGGCGCCCCGGGCCTGTTCGGCGGCGTCAATGACGCGCCAGTCGTCGAAGGACACGGCCCGCACACCGCGCGCGCGCAGGAGGGCGCGCAGGGCCTCCGTGTCCGGCTCGGGGCAGGGCGCCAGCCCGGCGGTGTCCGTCAGGACGGACTTCACGGTCTCGAGGCTGTCGGCCTTGTTGGTGCCGATGACGCCCGTGGGGCCGCGCTTGATCCATCCGGCGGCGTAGAGGCCGGGGACCGTGCGGCCGTTGTCCTCGACACAGCCGAGGGTGTTGGGGACGACCCCACCCTTGTCGTGGAACGGCGCGCCCGGCAGGGGCAGGCCGCGGTAGCCGATGCTGCGGAACACGAGGCCGCAGCCGAGGGGGAAGGTCTCGCCGGTGGCCCAGGGCTTCTGGCCGAAGGCGGGCCCTGCGAGGCGGTTGCGCTCCAGCACGATGCGCTCCACCTCCCCCTCGCCCTCCAGGGCGTGCGGCCCGGCCAGGAAACGGAAATGGATGCGCCGCCGCGCGGCGGGGTCGGCGGGGCGCGCGGCGAACTCCCCGAGAATCTCGAGGATGCGCGCCAGTTCGGGGGTGTTGATCTCCTCCGCGCTCTCGGGGTTCAGCGCCAGTTCGGCGGGGTCCACCACGGGCTGGCAGCCGGGGATGTCGCCGATCTCCTTCAGCTCGGAGAGGGTGAACTTCACCTGCGCGGGCCCGCGCCGGACCAGCAGCACCACATCTCGGACCCGGCTTTCGGCGAGGGCGTCGAGGGCGTGTCCGGCGATGTCCGTGGCCGCGAGGGCCTCCGGGGGCAGGCAGAGGATGCGCGCGACATCGAGGGCGACGTTCCCCGCGCCGACGATGACCGCCGTCTCCTTCGAGAGGTCGAACCGGGCGTCGCGGAAGTCCGGGTGGGCGTTGTACCAGCCGACGAACTCCGTGGCCGTGTGGCTGCCGGGGAGGTCCTCGCCGGGGATGCCCATGCGCTGGTCCGCCTCCGCGCCGTAGGCGAGGATGACGGCGTCGTGGAACCGCCGCAGCTCCTCCAGCGACAGGTCGCGCCCGATCTCCACGTTGCCAAAGAACGCGAAGCGCGGATGGGCCGCCGTGCGCTCGAAGACCTTCGTGACCGTGCGGATTTTCGGGTGGTCCGGGGCCACGCCGCCGCGCACCAGCCCGAAGGGCACGGGCAGGCGCTCAAAGAGGTTCACCTCGCACACGACCAGCGACTTCAGCAGGTGGTCGGCGGCGAAAAAGCCGCTCGGGCCGCTGCCGACCACGGCCACGCGCAGGGGGCGTTCCTGTGTTCCGAGAATGCTCATCCAACCAGTCCAACGGGGGTTGTTCACGCGCCGGAGGCGCGGCGGGCGCAGTGTAGCAGAAACACCGCCGGGGTGTCATTCCCTTTCCGGCGAGGACCGTCATTGCGAAGGAGCGCCAGCGACTGAAGCAATCTCTTGTCGGCAGCGCGTCGGCGGAAGGCTTGGCGGGAACGAGATGGCCGCGCTTCGCTCGCCATGACGGGGTGACCGGGGCCGTGGCGGGCACGAGATGGCCGCGCTTCGCTCGCCATGACGGGGTGGCCGAAATCGTAGACGCGGCATCTTGCCGCGTTCTTCGGGTCAACCAACGGCCCCAAGAACGCGGCAGGATGCCGCGTTTACCTTGAAGGCGAGATCGCCGCCGAACTATCACTCCCTTTCCGGAACGAACGACACCTTTGCGCCCGCACCTAGGCCCAGGAGGTGCGCGGCGCTGCCGTCGCGCAGGGCGACCTCCAGGCGGCCCGTGCTGCCGGTGACGGC
>JAKPUV010000874.1 GCA_029554925.1 Candidatus Hydrogenedentota bacterium
AAGGAGTTCGACAGCATCACGCTGAACCGCTGACCGCCGCGCGCGGCGGCCGTTTTGGGCATTGGGTGCCGGACAGGATGTGTCCGGCACCCCTTTTTTTTGCTAGAATCCCCGCCCTATGGCCGCAGTGAACGACAAGCCCGTCATCATCCAGTCCGACCGGAGCATTCTGCTTGAGACGGACAGCCCTGCCTTCGAGGACGCCCGCGACAGCCTGGCGCTCTTCGCCGAGCTGGTCAAGTCGCCGGAACACATCCACACCTACCGTCTGACGGCGCTGTCGCTGTGGAACGCTGCGGCGGCGGGGATCACGCCGGACCAGGTCATAGAGGCGCTGGAGCGCTTCACCAAGTATGACATCCCGCAGAACGTGACGGCCGAGGTGCGCGACACGATGGCCCGGTACGGGCGGCTCAAGCTCTACCGGGAACTGGACGGCCGCCTCGCGCTCGAGTCCGATGACCCGTTGCTGGTGATGGAGCTGCTGCACCAGAAGCTCCTGCAGCCGTACATCCAGGGGTCGCCCGACGGGCGGCGCATCTTCATCAAGCCGGAGGAGCGCGGCAACGTCAAGTGCGCCCTGGTGAAGCTGGGGTTCCCCGCCGAGGACCTTGCGGGCTACGCCGACGGCGCGCCGCTTGAGGTGTCGCTGCGGGACCAGTGCCTCTCCGGACGGCCCTTCGGCCTGCGCAAATACCAGCGGGAGTCGGTGGACGCCTTCTACGCGGGCGGGGCCAACCGGGGGGGCAGCGGCGTTGTCGTGCTTCCCTGCGGCGCGGGCAAGACGGTGGTGGCCATCGGGGTGATGGCGGCCGTCAAGATGCACACGCTCATCCTGACGACCAACACGGTGGCCCTGCGCCAGTGGAAGGCCGAGCTGGTGGACAAGACCTCCCTCCGCGAGGACGAGATCGGCGAGTACAGCGGCGACAGCAAGACGATCCTCCCCGTCACCATCGCCACCTACCAGGTGCTCACCTTCCGCAAGAGCAAGGACAGCGAGTTCATCCACTTTTCCCTCTTCGACGAGGGGCAGTGGGGGCTCATCGTCTACGACGAGGTGCATCTCCTGCCCGCGCCGGTCTTCCGTGCCACGGCGTCGCTCCAGACCCGGCGGCGCCTGGGGCTCACGGCCACCCTCGTGCGCGAGGACGCCCGCGAGGAGGATGTCTTCAGCCTCATCGGCCCGAAGAAGTACGATGTGCCGTGGAAGGTGCTGGAGAAGCAGGGCTGGATCGCCCAGGCGGTCTGCTCGGAGATCCGGATCAAGATGCCCGCCGACGTGCGCTACCAGTACGCCATCGCGCAGAAGCGCGCCAAGTTCCGCATCGCCTCCACCAACCCCTGCAAGCTGCGGCTGTGCGAGCTGCTGGTGGACCGCCACCGGGGCGACAACGTGCTGATCATCGGGCAGTTTCTGGACCAGCTTGAGGTGCTCTCGAAGCACTTCAACGCCCCGATCATCACCGGGGCGACGCCGGTGCGGGAGCGCGAGCGGCTTTACGGCGCCTTCCGCACCGGGGAGATCAAGCTCCTCATCGTCTCCAAGGTGGCGAACTTCGCCATAGACCTGCCCGACGCCAACGTCGCCATCCAGGTCTCGGGCACCTTCGGCTCGCGGCAGGAGGAGGCCCAGCGCCTCGGGCGCATCCTGCGCCCCAAGGCCGACGCCGGCTGCGTCGCCCGCTTCTACTCCCTCGTTACGCGGGACACCTGCGACCAGGACTTCAGCGTCAAGCGCCAGCTCTTCCTCACCGAGCAGGGCTACCGCTACGAAATCCTCGACGAGGACGCCGTCTGACGGGTGACACCGCGCGGGGCCCCTCACTCCTCCAGGAACAGAATCCAGGGCTGCTCTAGCACCTCAATGAGCCGGCGGAGGAATCGGGCGGCGTCGGCGCCGTCGATAAGCCGGTGGTCGTAGGAGAGGCTGAAGGGCAGCATGAGCCTCGGGACGAACTGCCCGTTGGCCCATACCGGCTCCATCACGGCTCGGGACATGCCCAGGATGGCCGTCTCGGGGGCGTTGATGATGGGGGTGAAGGCGTGGCCGCCCAAGCCGCCGAGATTGGTCACCGTGAAGGTGCCGCCCTGCATGTTCTCCAGGGCGAGTTTCCTTTCCCGGGCCTTTGCGGCGAGTTCGCCCAGCTCCACGGACATCTCCACAATGCTCTTTTTGTCCGCGTCCTTGATGACGGGCACCAGCAGGCCGTTGGGCGTGTCCACGGCGACGCCGATGTTGTAGAAGTGCTTGTAGACCGCCTGCTGCCCCGCCATGTCCAGGGAGGCGTTGAACTTCGGGAAACGCTTGAGAACCCCGGGCAGGGCCTTGAGCACGAAGCTGGTGATGGTCAGCTTTCCGCCCGCCGCCTCCACTTTCTTCCCGTACTTCTTCCGCAGTTCCTCCAGCCCCGTCACGTCCGCCTTGTCGAAATGCGTCACGTGGGGGATCGTGGTCCAGCATTCCGTCATGTGCTCCGCCGTCTTGCGGCGGATGGCGCTGAACGGCTCCACCGTGGTGCCGCCCGGGGCCGCGGAAGCGGGCGGCGCGGCGGGAGCGGACGGGGCGGGGGCCTCCTCCGCCTGCGCGGCGGCCGCCGGGGCCGCGCTCCCCTGGGCGAAGGCCAGCACTTCCTGAAGTGTCACACGTCCCGACGGGTCGGCGGTGGGCACCTCGTTCAGGTCAACGCCGAGTTCGCGCGCCTTGGCGCGCACGGACGGCGCGGCGCGGACCAGTCCCGGGCGCGGCACCGCCCCGGCTGGAACGGCGGCGGCAACGGGCTGAACGGGCGGGGACACAGGCTGGGCGGGGGTCGCAGGCTTGGGGGCCTCGGCCACCGGCGCGGGGGCGGGCTGTGCCGCGGGTTCAGGGGCCGTGGCTGCGGCCTGCGCGGCGTCCGTCTCCACAAGGAAGACGACATCGCCGGGCCGCACCGCCGCCCCCTCCCTCACCCGGATTTCGGTGATTTTGCCCGCGACGCCGGAGGGGATTTCGGCCACCGCCTTGTCGGTCTCGATCTCGAGGACATTCTGGCCCTCGGCGACAACATCGCCCACTTTGACCAGCAGCTTCCCCAGGGTTCCGGAGGCCACGTTTTCCCCCAGCTCGGGGAGCTTGAATTCCTTGATCATCGGTCAACTCCTTGTGCATTCAGATTGGCGTCGTCCGGAACGCGCCCGGAAATCACTGCGTCAGCGGATCCGGCTTGTTCGGCGAAATCTTGAGAAGTTTCATGGCGGCCTTCACCGCGTCGAACCCGATGTCGCCGCGCTCCGCCAGGGCGCGCAGAGCGGCCAGGGTGATGAAACGGTGGTCCACCTCGAAGAAGTCGCGAAGCGCCTCGCGCGACTCGCTCCTTCCGAACCCGTCGGTGCCGAGGCTGACCAGCCCTCCGGGCACCCACCGGCTGATGCTGTCGGGCAGCATTTTCACATAGTCCGACGCGGCCACCACGGGCCCCTCCGCCCCCTCCAGCATGCGCGCCACCCAGGGCTTTCTGGGCTTGGCGCCGGGGTGGAGCAGGTTCCAGCGGTCGGCGGCCATGCCGTCGGCGCGCAGTTCCTTGTAGCTGGTGACGCTCCAGACGTCGGCTGCCACGCCGAACTGTCCGGCGAGCAGCGCCTGCGCCTTGAGGGCCTCGTTCAGTATGGCGCCGCTGCCGAGGAGCTGTGCGCGGTGGCGGAGACTCTTCCCCTCCGGCGCGGAGCGGAACCGGTACATGCCGCGCAGGATGCCCTCGCGCACGCCCTTTCCGGCGGGCATCGGGGGCATGGCGTAGTTCTCGTTGCCCACGGTGATGTAGTAGAAAACGTCCTCGCCCCGGGCGTACATCCGCCGGATGCCGTCCTGGATGATGACCGCCAGTTCGAAGGCAAAGGCGGGGTCGTAGCACTTGAGGTTGGGCACGGGCATGGCCAGCAGGTGGCTGTTCCCGTCCTGGTGCTGGAGTCCCTCGCCGGCGAGGGTGGTGCGCCCGGCGGTGCCGCCGATCATGAATCCGCGGGTCCGCATGTCGCCGGCGGCCCAGACGAGGTCGCCGATGCGCTGCATGCCGAACATGGAGTAGTAGACGAAGAACGGGATCATCGGGAGGTGGTGCGCGGCGTGGGCGGTGCCCGCCGCGATGAACGACGACATGGCGCCCGCCTCGGTGATGCCCTCCTCGAGGATCTGGCCGTCTTTCGCCTCCTTGTAGTAGAGGAGGTTTTCGGCGTCCACCGGCTCGTACAGCTGGCCCTTGGAGGAGTAAATGCCGAACTGGCGGAAGAGCCCGTCCATGCCGAAGGTCCGCGCCTCGTCGGGTACGATGGGCACGACCAGTTTCCCGATCCTCTCGTCGCGCAGCAGGTTCAGCAGAATGCGCACGAAGGCCATGGTCGTCGAGACGGGCCGCTCGTTCCCCTGGAGAAACTCGTCAAACGCCGCGTCCGGCGGGGTCTCGAAGGGCAGTTCGACCACCTCCCGCCGGGGCACGGGGCCGCCCAGGGCGGCGCGGCGCTCGCGGAGATAATGGACGGCGGGGCTGTCCTCCGGCGGGGCGTAAAACGGGGCGTAGGCGATCTCCTCGTCGGAGATGGGGATGCCGAAACGGCCCCGGAACTCCCAGAGCTCCTCCTCGTTGAGCTTCTTCTGCTGGTGGGTGATGTTCTTTCCCTCGCCGCTCTCGCCCAGGCCGTAGCCTTTC
>JAKPUV010001336.1 GCA_029554925.1 Candidatus Hydrogenedentota bacterium
AGCTCGCGGTAAAGCTGCATGGCGTACTCGTCCGTCATGCCCGCCACGAAATCCGCCGTGCGGCGGGCCAGGGAGTCCGCCGGGTCGGCCTCCAGTATGTCCGGGAGCGGGTTCGCGAGCAGGTGCGCGTGCAGCGTTTCCAGCATCCGCTCCGCCTTCTTGATCTCCGTGTCTATGGCCACGCAGGGGTACACCGTGGAGTACAGATAGGTGCGCAGGGCCAGCATGGCGTCCCGCACCTCCGGCACAATGCCCACGACCCCCTCCGCGCTTCCGTGAATCACCCCCACAACCATCGTGTTGATGCGCTCGGAGGTGGTCGCCCCCAGCGTCGCCACGGCGTCGCGGGGCAGGTCCTCCGGCCGGAGCACCTCCGCGCGCAGGGCGTCGTCTATGTCGTGGCTGATGTAGCCGATGGCGTCCGCGACGGCCACCACCAGCCCCTCCAGCGTGGCCGGTCCCTCCGCGCCCTGCGGTTTCCCGTAGAGCACGGCCTTGCCCCGGGAGTGGTTCACAATGCCGTCGCGCACCTCCCAGGTCAGGTTGAGCCCCGGGCCGGACCGCCGCTTCTCCAGCTTCTGCACCACGCGCAGGCTCTGCTCGTAGTGGCGGAAACCGCCCTCCAGCGCGCGGTCCAGCACGCGCTCCCCCGCGTGGCCGAAGGGCGTGTGCCCAAGGTCGTGGCCCAGCGCAATGGCCTCCGTGAGGTCCTCGTTCAGAAACAGCGCCCGCGCGATGCTCCGCGCGATCTGGGACACCTCCAGCGTGTGCGTCAGGCGGGTGCGGTAGTGGTCCCCGGCGGGGGCCAGGAATACCTGCGTCTTCCGCTTCAGGCGCCGGAAGGCCTTCGTGTGCAGGATGCGGTCCCGGTCCCGCTGAAAGGCGGTCCGGTGGGGGTCCTCCGTCTCGGGATGCTCCCTCCCACGGGTCTCGGCCGCCAGGGCGGCCCCTGGGCACAGGGTCATGGACTCCCGCTTCTCCAGTTGCTCTCGAATGGTTTCCGTCACGGTGAAGACTCCTGACACACCCCCTAAGTCAGCAAAAGTATAGCACGCAGCCCTTTGTGGAACTCGGGACGGCCGCGTATGCTAGGCTTCTGGCAGCGCATTGGAGACAGAAGCATGCCCGCCCCAGACCGCCTCAGACGCCATGTGGAGAAACGCCGGCGGATCGTCCGCGCTTTCCCCATCGCGGGCGGCGGCCTCCTTCTGT
>JAKPUV010000918.1 GCA_029554925.1 Candidatus Hydrogenedentota bacterium
CTTCCAGGGTTTCCAGACAGTCGGCAACGAAGCAGGGGGCGCACACGGCAAGCCGCCGCACCCCCTCGGCCGGCGCGGCGGCCAGCAGGCTGTCCGTGTCGGGGGAAAGCCACCCGCGGCCGAACCGCGACTGCCACCCCAGACGGCAGCGGCCGGGGTCCAGTCCGAGCGCCCCGACCAGGGCGTCCATGGTGGCCCTGCACTGCGCCACATAGTCGCATTCCGGCCCGGCCGCCGCGTCCCGGGCGGCCTGCTTCAGCGGCAGCCCATGGAAACTGAACACAACCCGGTCGGGCGCGAACTCCTCCAGCAGGGGCCTGTACCGGCGGGCCAGGGGGCCGATAAACCACGGGGCGTCGGGAAAGGGGGGCAGCACGCGCAGGGGGGGCGCCCCCGGCTCCCGCGCCGCCGCCCTTCGGACCGCGTCCACGGCGGCGCCCCGGCTGGCGGTGGCATGCTGGGGAAAGAGGGGGAACACCAGCACCTCGCCTACGCGCTCCCGGATGAACTCCCGCAGGGCTTCGTCGATGGAGGGGGAGGAATAGACGGCGGCGTGGCGCACCAGGAGATCGGGCCGGCGCGCGGCCACCGCCTCCGCAAGGTTCCGGGTGTGCACGGCCAAGGGGGCGCCCGCGTCCGTCCAGATGTGCCGGTACAGTTCCAGGCTCCTGGGCGCACGCAGGGGGGCGATGATTCCATGGACCAGCAGGGCGCGCAGGGGATAGGGCACGGAGATCACATGGGGGTCCATGAGGAAGCGGCGCAGGTAGCGCCGCACCCCGGCCAGGTCGCAGGTGTCGGGGGAGCCTGTCTGAAGCAGCAGCAGCCCCGTGCGGGCGCCGTTCGGGTTCGCCTGGTGGTCCGCGTCCATGGACTACACGGTAGCGGGAAACGGCGGCGAATGCAAGACGGGCGGGGCCGTTGAAGCCCCCGTCCCCGCGGGGCTATACTCTGGCTTCAAAACCGAAACCTTGGACGGGCGCACCATGCAGGCTGAAGACAGAGTCATCCATTTCTGCGTCGAGCTGATCCATCCCGGCCAGCCCTTCAACCGGACGGCGCTTCAGAAGCTTTACTTCGAGCTGTCCCAGACCGGCGCGGGATACGACAGCATCGAGGTGAGCGACACGGCCCAGGCGCGGTTCTATTCGCGGCGGGGCCGCGCCCAGTCGGTCCTGCTCTTCCTGCCCGACCGCGCCCTTATCATCGAGGAATGGGCCGACATTCCCATGTCCGACTTTGAGGACCGGGTCCGGACGGTCATGCCGCGACTCGGCGAGGCGCGGGGCATTCCGGGGTTCATGGTGCACGCGGCCACGGTGCGCTCCACCTTCGCGCTCACCGGGGAGCAGGACTGCCGGCGCTTCCTCATCGAGCGGGTGTGCCGCCAGGAACCCCGCTGCATGGCGGCGTTCAACCGCCCCATCGCCACCGCCGGGCTGCGCTACGTG
>JAKPUV010000919.1 GCA_029554925.1 Candidatus Hydrogenedentota bacterium
CTTCCAGGGTTTCCAGACAGTCGGCAACGAAGCAGGGGGCGCACACGGCAAGCCGCCGCACCCCCTCGGCCGGCGCGGCGGCCAGCAGGCTGTCCGTGTCGGGGGAAAGCCACCCGCGGCCGAACCGCGACTGCCACCCCAACCGGCAGCGGCGGGGGTCCAGTTCAAGCGCCCCGGTCAGGGCGTTCATGGTCGCTTTGCACTGCGCCACATAATCGCAGTCCGGCCCGGCCGCCGCGTCCCGGGCGGCCTGCTTCAGGGGCAGCCCGTGGAAACTGAACACAATGCGGTCGGGCGCGAACTCCTCCAGCAGGGGTCTGTACCGGCGGGCCAGGGGGCCGATAAACCACGGGACGTCGGGAAAGGGGGGCAGCACGCGCAGGGGGGGCACCCCCGGTTCCCGCGCAGCCGCCGTTTGGACCGCGTCCATGGCGGCGCCGCGGCTGGCGGTGGCATGCTGGGGGAAGAGGGGGAACACCAGCACCTCGCCGACGCGCTCCCGGATGAACTCCCGCAGGGCTTCGCCTATGGAGGGCGAGGAATAGACGGCGGCGTGGCGCACCAGGAGATCGGGCCGGCGCGCGGCCACCGCCTCCGCAAGGTTCCGGGTGTGCGCCGCCAGCGGGGCGCCCGCGTCCGTCCAGATGTGCCGGTACAGCTCCAGGCTCCTGCGCGCACGCAGGGGGGCGATGATTCCATGGACCAGCAGGGCGCGGAGGGGAGAGGGCAGGGAGATCACATGGGGGTCCATGAGAAACCGGCGCAGATAGCGCCTCACCCCGGCAAGGTCGCAGGTGTCCGGGGATCCCGTCTGCACCAGCAGCAGCCCCGTGCGCCCGCCGGGGCCCGCCTCTCGGTTGTCCGTCTCCATGCCGTATACGGTAGCGGGAAGCCGCGCGGAATGCAAAAGGGCCGGGGCCCGTTGAAGCCCCCTGCCCGGCAACGCTATACTGCGCGTGCAAACCGCAACCCCGGACGGGCGCACCATGCAGGCTGAAGACAGAGTCATCCATTTCTGCGTCGAGCTGATCCATCCCGGCCAGCCCTTCAACCGGGCGGCGCTCCAGAAGCTCTACTTCGAGCTCTCCCAGACCGGCGCGGGGTACGACAGCATCGAGGTGAGCGACACGGCCCAGGCGCGGTTCTACTCACGGCGGGGCCGCGCCCAGTCGGTTTTGCTCTTCCTGCCCGACCGCGCCCTCATCATCGAGGAGTGGGCCGACATTCCCATGTCCGACTTCGAGGACCGGGTCCGCGTGGTCATGCCGAAACTCGGCGAGGCGCGGGGCATTCCGGGGTTCATGGTGCATGCGGCCACGGTGCGCTCCACCTTCGCGCTCACCGGGGAGCAGGACTGCCGGCGCTTCCTCATCGAGCGGGTGTGCCGCCAGGAACCCCGCTGCATGGCGGCGTTCAACCGCCCCATCGCCACCGCCGGGCTGCGCTACGTG
>JAKPUV010000921.1 GCA_029554925.1 Candidatus Hydrogenedentota bacterium
GGAGATCAACGTGGAGAACGCCCTGCGCTGGGTGGAGCGCGAGGGGAAGATCACCCTGTCGGCGCTCCAGCGCGAGGCCGTCCGCCAGGGCGCGCGCGGCAAGGTGCTCGTCATCACCGGCGGCCCCGGCACGGGCAAGACGACGGTCCTGAAGAGCCTGCTGGCCATCCTGGAGAAGAAGGGGGTGTCGTTCGTCCTCGCCGCGCCCACGGGCCGCGCCGCCAAGCGCATGGAGGCCGCCACGGGCCGCGAGGCCCGCACCCTCCACCGTCTCCTCGAGTTCAACCCCGCCACGGGCCGCTTCGCCAAGGGCGAGCATGCCCCCCTCGCCACCGACCTGCTCGTCGTGGACGAGGTGTCCATGGTGGACATCCAGCTCCTGTCGAGCGTGCTGGAGGCCCTCCCCTCCTTCGCCAGGCTGCTCCTCGTCGGCGATGTGGACCAGCTCCCCTCCGTCGGCGCGGGCAGCGTGCTCCTCGACATCATCGCGTCGGGCCTCGTCCCCGTGGTCCGCCTCGACACCGTGTTCCGCCAGGCCGAGGAGAGCGGCATCATCGCCAACGCCCACCGCATCAACCGCGGCGAGATGCCCGTGTTCAACGACCGGGACTTCGTGCTCATCGAGCGCGACGACCCGGCGAAGGCCGTGGAGACCCTTGTGGAGGTGGCCGCGCGGCGGCTGCCCGCCCGGTTTGGCCTCGACCCCCTGCGCGACATCCAGGTGCTCGCCCCGCTGCGGCGCGGCGACGCCGGGGTGGAGGCCGTGAACGCCGCCCTGCAGGCCGCGCTCAACCCCGAAGGCGCACCCCTCCCCGGCCGCGCCTACGGCCTCGGCGACAAGGTCATGCAGCTCCGCAACAACTACACCCTCGACGTCTACAACGGCGACACGGGCGTGGTCACGGCGGTGGACCTGGAGGCCGGGGAGTTTCAGGTCTCCTTCGACGACGGCCGCGCCGTCCTCTACCCCATGGACGAAGCGGACAACCTCGCCCCCGCCTACTGCGCCACGGTCCACAAGGCACAGGGCAGCGAGTACCCCGCCGTCGTCCTCTCCCTCCACAACCAGCACTTCATGCTCCTCCAGCGCAACGTCCTCTACACCGCCGTCACCCGCGGCCGCCGCCTGGTCGTCATCGTCGGATCCCGCCGCGCCGTCGCCCGCGCCGTCCGCAACACCAGCCAGACCCGCCGCAACACCCGCCTCGCCGCCCGCCTCCGCAACGAAATCCGCTGACCGCGACCTCCGCCGCGCCTTGTCCGGCGTCCGGGGGTATTCACCGGGCGGCGTGGTGTATGCTGGGGGCGGCGCGGCCGCCGCGCCGCAAAAGGAGGATCGTCATGGGTCTGGTGTGCGCGCTGGTGATGGCCGTTTCGGCGGGGGCGGACGCCGCCCCGGACAATCTCACGCTGTGGTACGGGCAGCCCGCCGCGCAGTGGGTGGAGGCGCTGCCCGTGGGCAACGGGCGCCTGGGCGCGATGGTCTTTGGCGGCGCGCCGGAGGAGCGCATCCAGTTCAATGAGGGCACGCTGTGGGCCGGGGGGCCGCGCGACTACACCCACGAGGGCGCGTCGGAATATCTTCCCGAAATCCGCCGCCTGCTCTTCGAGGGGAAGCAGAAGGAGGCGCAGGACCTGGCCATGGCGCACTTCATGTCGGTGCCCCTGCGCCAGCTCCCCTACCAGGCCTTCGGCGATGTGCTGATCCGCTTCGACCACGCCGACGGCGTGAAGAAGTACAGCCGGTCGCTGGATCTCGACACCGCCACGGCGGCCACGGAGTACACGGTCAAGCGGGTGACGTACCGCCGCGAGGTCTTCGCCAGTTATCCCGCCCGCATTCTCGCCCTGCGCGTCACGGCGGACAAGCCCGGCGCGGTTTCCTGCACCGTGCGCCTCGCGTCACCCCACAAACAGGCGGTGTGCGAGCCTGCGGGCACGGACACCCTGGCGCTTCGGGGCCGCCCCGACGACTACCGCTTCGAGCCGGGGGATCCGGAGACCATCCCGAGCGTCCTGCGCTTTGAGGCGCGGCTGCAGGCCGTGGCCGAGGGCGGCACCGTTATCGTCGCGGGCGGCGAACTCCGCGTGGAGAAGGCGGACGCGGTGGTGTTCTACCTTGCCGCCGCCACGTCGTACCGGGATTACGGCGACGTGTCCGGCGACCCGGCGGCGGCCTGCGCGGAGATGCTGGGCGCGTCCGCGCGCGGGTGGGACGCCCTGCGGGCGGAGCATGTGGCGGACCACCAGGCGCTGTTCCGGCGCGTGTCCCTCGATCTCGGCCCGGCCCCGAAGGGCGTGCCCACGGACGAGCGGGTCCGCCGATACGCCGCCGCGCCGGACCCGAGCCTGCCCGCGCTGCTGTGCCAGTACGGGCGCTACCTCATGATCGCGTGCAGCCGCCCGGGCGGCCAGCCCGCCACCCTCCAGGGGCTGTGGAACGACAGCCTCACGCCGCCATGGGACAGCAAGTACACGGTGAATATCAACACGGAGATGAACTACTGGCTCGCGGAGCCGGGAAACCTGTCCGAGTGCCACCTGCCGCTCTTCGACGCGCTGGAGGAGGTGGCGCAGTCCGGCGCGCGCGTGGCCCAGGCGCACTACGCCGCCCCCGGCTGGGTGCTCCACCACAACTTCGACCTGTGGCGCGGCGCGGCCCCCATCAACGCCAGCGACCACGGCATCTGGCCCACCGGCGGCGCGTGGCTCTGCCAGCACTTCTGGCGGCACTGGCAGTACAATTACGGCACGGCCTTCCTGCGCGACCGCGCCTACCCGATCATGAAGGGGGCTTCGGAGTTCTTCGCGCAGTATCTCGTCGAGGACCCGCGCGACCCCGCGAAGCCGCTCATCAGCGGGCCTTCCAACTCGCCCGAACAGGGCGGACTCGTGATGGGCCCCGCCATGGACCACCAGATCATCCGCGGGCTCTTCGCCGACACGGCGGACGCCGCGCGCGCTCTCGGCGTGGACGCCGAATTCGCGGCGCGGCTGGACGACGTGCGCGCGCGCATCGCGCCGAACCGGATCGGCCGGCACGGCCAGCTCCAGGAATGGCTCGAGGACAAGGACGACCCGAAGAACGACCACCGCCATGTGTCCCACCTGTGGGCCGTGTTTCCCGGCGACGAGATCACCCCGGCCACGCCCGAGCTGTTCCAGGCGGCCAGGCAGTCCCTGATCTACCGCGGCGACGGCGGCACCGGCTGGTCCATGGCGTGGAAGGTGTGCCTATGGGCGCGTTTCCTCGACGGCGACCACGTGTGCAAAATCCTCGCCAACATGCTCCAGCCCGCCGACAGCACGGGCAAGCGCTACCAGCGCGGCGGCGTCTACCCCAACCTCTTCGACGCCCACCCGCCTTTCCAGATTGACGGCAACTTCGGCGTCGCGGCGGGCATCATCGAGATGCTCCTCCAGTGCCACGACGGCGCGGTGCGGCTGCTGCCCGCCCTGCCCACGGCCTGGCGCGACGGCAGCGCGGCGGGCCTCCGCGCGCCCGGCGGCCTCACGGTGGATGTGCAATGGCGCGACGGAAAGGCCGCGCAGGCCACCCTGCGCGCCGCCGACTGCCCCGTGGAGACGAGGCTCGTCTGCAACGGCGCGGAAACGCCGCTGAAACTCGCGGCGGGCAAGACGTTCGCCTGGACGGCGGAAGGACGCTGAGGTGCCGCAGGTTGTGTTGAAACGCCCCAGAGTATCTCAGGGTTGGATGCGGCGTTTTCAGGAGAATGCTGGGCAGGGCGCCGAGGTGGCACGGGCTTCCAGCCCGTGTTTCTTGGGATGCATCCACGACCCAGCACACGGGCTGGAAGCCCGTGCCACCTCGGCGCGCGTTTCCGGCGTCTTCTTTTCAGAAACGGCGTCTCAACTTTGTGAAACGCCCTAGCTCCTGCCCCGACGCCCCATCACGGCGAGCAGCGCCAGCGCGAGGCCGCCGAGAAAGAGGTCGCCCAGCTTCTGCCCGAGTCCGGCGGGGGGCAACCCGGATTTCTCGCAGCCGCAGCCGCACCCGTCGGCGGGGAGGCCCAGTTCCTCGCCGTCCAGGCCGCCGTCCCCGTTGGTGTCCAGCTGGTCGAAGACCGCCTGGGACAGCCCCTCGACGGCCGCCCCCGCCTCTTCGCGGGTGATGCGGCCGTCGCCATCGGTGTCCGCGGCCTCGAAGTCCTCCGCCAGGGCGGCGCGCGTTTCCTCCGCCGTGGGCGGGCTTGGGGGCGCGGGTTCGGGCCCCTTGCTGAGCACCAGACTGACAGGGGATCCCGGCGCGGCCTGGGTTCCCGCCGCCGGATCCTGGCTGAGGACGAGACCGGCGGCCACGGAGGCGCTGTGGGCCTCCGTGACGGCGCCCGCGGCCAGGCCCGCCGCGCCGAGGGCGGCCCCGGCGGCCACCGCCGTCATCCCCACCACGTCCGGAACCGGGACGGGCTGCGCGCCCAGGCTGACGGTGAAGTCCACCGCCGCGCCCGGCGGCGCCTCCGCCCCTGCGGCCGGGGTCTGGCTGACAACGCTTCCGGCGGCGACGGTGGGGCTGTAGGTCTCCGTGACGGCGCCTGCGGCCAGCCCGGCGGCCTCCAGGGCGGCCTCCGCCTCCCCGCGGGGGACCCCGGTGATGCCGGGCACCGCGACCACATCCCGCACCTGAAGCAGGAACCCGTCCGCCCCGCCGTTGTGGGTGTTGTCCCACCCGCCGGTGATCCATCCCCCGGTCTGGGTCCGCCCCGTCATCAGCAGCGTTCCGTTTCCACAGGCGCGGACGCGGGCCGCGCGGGTGGTGCCGGCGGTCGACCCGCCGTAGCCGGACCACCGATGCGCGCCGAGGGGGGACAGTTTCACGGCAAAGGCGTCGCCCGACCCGTCCAGGAGCGTGTCCCAGCCGCCGGAGACCCATCCCGACGACAGGGTGTCGCCGACCACATACCCGTTTCCAAACTCATCCACGGCGACACCGGAGGCGATCTCAATGCCGTGCCCCCCAGGTAGGTGGACCATGCGCAGACACCGTCGGCGGAGAGGCGGGCGGCAAATCCGTCCGCGCTTCCCGCGTAGGTGGTGCTCCACCCGCCGGCCGTCCAGCCTTCCGAGAGAGTCAGTCCGGCGACCCGGAGGCCACCGTCCGGTGCTAGGGCCACGGAGTAGCCGTTTTCCTCCGAGGTTCCGCCGAGATAGGAGGCCCAGACCAGGCTCCCCTCCGGGGTGAGCCTCGCCGCAAAGGCGTCGGTGCCGTCGCCGAGCGTCGTGTCGCCGTCCCCTGTCGCCCAGCCGTCCGAGGACGTGTCCCCCGCCAGAAAGACATTGCCGGCGCCGTCCACGGCGATGTCGCGGCAGCGGTCGGCGCCCGCGCCGCCCACATAGGTGGACCACATGTGCGCGCAGGCCGGGGTGAGCTTGACCACAAAGCCCTCGGAGCCGCCCTCAAAAATGGTGTCGTTTCCGGCGGCCAGTCCGGCGGACGTGGTGTCCCCCGTGATGAGCACATTGCCCGACGGGTCCAGCGCCCCGCCCAGCCCCATCTCGGCGCCTGACCCGCCGAGATAGGTGGACCACACGTGCGCTCCCGCGGACGTCAGCCGGACCACGAAGGCGTCCGACTGGCCGTTGAAGCTTGTGTCGAACCCGTCCGCCACCCATCACGCCGAGGAGGAGAAGCCGAAAATATAGAGGTTGTCCGCCCCGTCCACGGTGAGATCCATCGCGTAATCCGCATCATCGCCCCCCAGATAGGTGGACCACACGTGGGCGCCCGCCGGGGTCAGCTTCACGAGCCATCCGTCCGCGCCGCCGCCATAAGCGGCGTCCCACCCGCCGCCCACCCAGGGCGCGGCGGA
>JAKPUV010000923.1 GCA_029554925.1 Candidatus Hydrogenedentota bacterium
AAGATCTCCCACGGCCACGCCGCGAGAAACAGAACCACCGCCCCCGCGCACACGGCGCGGAGGGCGGGCTCAGCCCGCAGGAGGAGTGTCCGCATGCTTCTCCCCCGCTGCGGCGGCAATCTCGGCGCGCAGGGCGCGCGCAGGCTCCAAATAGTCCCCCCGGCCCTTCGCCACACACTCGTCAAGCATCCTCAGGGCCTCCGCCGCGCCGTCCCGCCGCTGGAGAAGCCGCGCCGCCGCGTAGGCGTTGCCGCCCGACGCGGACAGGGCATGGCCCCGCCGGTAGGCCTCCAGCGCCTCGTCGGCGCGGCCCGCCGCCTCGTGGGCCCGGCCCGCCACCAGGCAGGCCTCGGCGCCGTCGCCCGCGTTGTTCTGCTCCCGCGCGGCCCGCTCCCAGGCCGTGGCGGCCTTCACCAGCTCCTCCGGCCGGAAATCCCCCTCCAGCGCGCGGCACAGCAGCCGGTACGCGGGCAGGTAGTCCGGATGCTCCGCGACGCAGGCCAGCAGCGGCTCCGCCGCCTCGCCGGGGCGGTTCTCCCGCAGCAGCAGCTCGCCGAGCTGGCGCTGCGCCCACTTGCGCTGGTCCGCGCTCTCAAACTGCATGCCCAGCGCGCGCTGGTACCCCTCGATCGCCGCCTCCGTCAGCCCACCGTCGGACAGCGACTTCGCCCGCGCCGCCTCCACATCCCCCAGCCGCGCGCTCATCCCCTCGGCAAAGCGCTGCCCATGGGCGCCCAGCACATACACCGCCCCGCAGAACACCACCGCCGCCGCCAGCGACAGCCCGGCAAACCAGGGGTACGCCCGCTGGTAGACATCGGGCTCCGGCGCGGACGCGGGGGCGTCCGGCGCATTTTGTTCCTCAACAGCCATCACACACTCCAACGGCGGCGAAGAAACGCCGCGCACCGCAAATCCTACACGATTCCCGCCCCCGGAACAACGCCGGAAGAGGGACTCACACGTAGACACGGAGGCGCGGAGAGGAAGACGGAAGAAAGGAGGAGGACGGAAGAGAGAAGAAAAGGCATGGAGCGGTGGGCAGGCAAGGGCTCCGGGCATCACCCTGCCCTAGCTCGCCCCCCTCTTCCCGACCGGGCACGGCGAGGGGGGGGCGTCACCAGAGCGATCGGAACCCTTTGATGTCGTCGGGACCGAAATTGACGAAACTACCTTCAGGGCCAAGGCCCAACAAAAAAAGCCATTTCAGACGATGGTCCGTGTACTGATAGAAAGAATAATGCCACTCCTCATTTCCCGACACAAATGTAATGATTTCAGAGACGCCGTCTCCGTTTACATCTGCAACCGAGACGAGACGGTGACCATGGTCCCAACTGTAGTCCAAAACCTTGATCCAGGACCCCGAACAAAGCACCTCCAGCCCCTCCTTGCGCACAATGGCCCGCCAGTACCCCGGCGTGTCCACCTTGTGCCCCAATGGGTGTACATCGCTGTACGGCTGCTGATAGGTGAGAAAGAACGCACCCTCCCCCGGTGCCAGCTCAAACTCAAGCGCCTCGTCCAGTCTCACCGGCTGGAGCTTGGCGGGATCGTAGGGTCTCCCGC
>JAKPUV010000926.1 GCA_029554925.1 Candidatus Hydrogenedentota bacterium
GTCCCCGGCGGGTCGAACGTCCTCTACATGGATGGACACGTCGAGTTCCTGCGCTACCCGAACAAGTGGCCGGTCAGCCCGCTGGCCGCCGGCGTGATGGGTGCCTTCTAAGGCTCCCCTCCCCCTCTTGATCCGTCCAACCGGATGATTCCGCGGGCGGGGGAAGCCAACCGGCTCCCCCGCCCGCCTCTTTCGGGAACAGCCCCGCGCCGGAGGGACACCCGGCCCTTTCCTGCTACAATTACTTTGCAAGGAGACTGGCAGATGAGCGGTACTGTGGTAGTGGCCCCTTTGCTAATGCCCGAAGTGCTTTCATTGCTTTTCGGGACGAATGCCGCCATCTCCGCAGCCGCAGGAATGGGAATCGGCGCGGGGGCCATCCTGAAGGAGTGCGTGAAGGCCGCCGAGGCCCGGCGGGAGCGGGAAAAGGCGCGATTGAGCGAGTGGCTGGCGTTTCGCGAGCGCCAAATGGCCTCGATGGAGATGGCCCGTTCGCTTGAGGGGGATGTTGAGGCCTCGGAGCGCAGACTTGAGCAAATGGTTCTCGCAGGACCCAGCACGGCTCACGGGGTCGGAGACGGCGACGGGCCGAGCCAACTCGCCGCCGCGCACCGGGCGCTGGGGGCGGAGCGGGTCGCGGCGGCGGAGGTCCGGGCATCGCTGGCGGACATGACGGAGGCGCTGGACGCGTTTCCCGAGCCCTACCGCCACGCGGCGGGGAATCCCTGGGAGCGCCTGTCCGGCAGGATCGCCGCGGTTCTGGCCCAGTTGGACCGGGGAGAAACCCTGGCGCGCGAGGAGCTGGAAACGCTGCGGGAGACGGTGCGCCTGAGCCTGTCCGATTTCCTAGAGGGGATGCGCCGCCGGCGCGAACGCACCGCAGAGCTGCACGCCCGCATGGAAAAGGCGCTGGACGCGGTGCTGTTCTACCAGGGAGCCGTGGAGGCGCTGGAGGGGGAGGATTTCAGCCGGTATGCCGGCGAGCTGGCGACGATGGAGCGGCAGATTCTGTCGCTGTGCGCCGCCGACACGGTGCCCGAGGGCGCGCTGGACCCCGTGGAGCGGCGTCTGGACACCCTGCGCGGGGAGATAGACAAGGCGGCGGTGCGCAACGCCCAGCGGCGGGGGCTGTCGGAGTCCATCACGCGCAATCTGGAGGAGATGGGCTACCGGGCCGCGCAGGCCTTCGAGCCCGACCAGAACGGGCTCATGCACCGGGCGCTGTTCCGCATTCCCGGCGGCGAGGTGGTGCAGGTGGGCCTGCACCAGAACTTCCAGCTCGCCTTCGAGGTGCTGCACGAGCGCCCCGCCGGGGCCGATCCCAACGCCCCCTTCACGCTGGATGAACTGGCCAGACTTTCCCGGCAGGAGGGCCTCTGGTGCGACGACATGCGCAAACTCATCCGGAGGCTGGTGGCCGAGGGCTACCAGTACGCCGTGTCGTATGAGCAGCCCCTGAAGGAGGCCAGCATCCGCGTGTCCGTGGTGGAAAGCGCCGAAGACGTGTTGGACCACGCCGACAGCGCGCCGGAGTCGCGCCGGATGGAGCTGTGAGCCGGGGACCGGCTCAGGCGCGCTCCTCCTCCAGCCCCGTCTGAACGGGGGCGAAGACCGGGGGCCGGGCAGGGGCGGCGGCGGGCGACTCGATGAAGCGCGTGTGGTTCATCAGCCACATCAGCAGGAAGCCCGCCATGCCGGTGACGTGCCAGACGGCGTGCCAGGGCACGATCCGCAGGGCGATTTCACTGTTGGACGCGGTGGCCATCAGCATGCCCGTGAAGAAGGTGGCGACCATCATCCACAGCGCGGGCCGGGCGTGGGCGGGGATGTGGCGGATGTTGGCCACCAGCAGGATTACGGCGACCCACCCGTTGGCAATCAGGGCCAGTTCTCCCGCGTAGAACTGCCCAAACTCCCCGAACGTGACGAGGGGGCGCTTCTCCGGGGCAAACACCTCGTAGACCAGCCACACCCACGCGAGCAGGTCGGCGGCCACCGCAACCGCGAGCAGGCGCCGCCGCCGCTCGGGCCGCATGAAATCACCACTCACCGCGATGATGACGGCCAGCGCCAGCAGGATGTTGGTGCCCACATCGAAGAAGGAGGCCACCCGGTTCCCCTCCATGGAATGAAGCCAGACCGTGGGAATGCCGGTGATCAGCACACAGGCGTAGACCAGCATCCAGCGGCGGGGATGGGGGCGCGTCAGCAGGCAGAACAGCAGGGGAAGGATCCCCCCCAGGCAGGTGCAGTAGGACGTGACAATGTTCGCCAGCTGGGCTTCGTGCAGGTACATGATGCCGTCCTCCGGACAGGTTAACCACCGTCCGTAGGACTTCCCAGGGGACGTCTGGGTTTCGGCGCCGGGGAAACGCGCGGCGGCGCGTCAGTTGGCCGGCTCCTCCGGAAGCTCCAACGTCTCGCCTGGTTTCACCACGAGAAGCGTGCCGTTTCTGGCGAGGGTGAGCTTCTGCATGTTGGCGCTGTACTCGGCGGCTTTCCAGCCGGCGTGGATGTTGTCGCCGAGGACCCCGTCTATCTCGCGCACGCGGCCGCTGGGCAGGACCAGCGTGATGACGAAACGCGGAGGGGTGCCCTCCTTGTGGAAGACGCCGCGCAGGGTCATCTGCGCCACGGGAGCGGCCTCCACGGGGGCCGCGGGAACCACCGCCGCCTGCGGGGGCGTCTGCGGAGCGGGATCGGGCACCGGCACCGCCTCGGGGGGCTCGGCCACGGTCGCCGGTGCGTCGGCGGGGACGTGGGGCGGCGGGGGCGGCGACGGTGTCACTGCGGCGGAAGGCCCGGGAATGGAAGGCGCCTCCACCGGCGCCCCGGGATCGGAAAGCGTTGTCTCAGCCGCGATTCGTCCGGAGGGGGCGGCCCCCTGATCGGCGGGGGAAAACCCGCCCGCGGTGAACGCGCCCGCGCACAGCACGGCGGACACCGCCACGGCGAGGGCCAACTCTTTGGGCCGGTCGGGCCACCAGACGGCCGCCAGGGCGGCCGCCCCGCAGGCAAAGGAAGCCAGCGCCGCCAGCAGCCACCCGGACAGGGCGGGCAGCCCCCCGGCGGCCATGCCAAGGTCCGCGCCCCAAACAAGCCCCTGCGCCGCGAGGAGGCCCGCCAGCCCGGCGCCCCGCACCATGCGGTTGCGCAGGACCGGCATCACCGCCGAGGCAAAGGCCATCACGAGCGCGGCAAGGGCCGCCCCGCCCGAGGGGACATACGCGCCGCCGCCGGCGGACGCCGAGAACAGAGGGACGGACAGCACCAGCAGCAGCAGCGCGGCGGCATAGGCGGGCAGCGCCTCAACGGCCACCTCGGCGACCGCCTGGCGGGAGTCCATCCTGCGGAAGAGGGTCGGCTGCGCCAGGGGAAGGTCGGCCGTGGTCTTCGCCTCGAGGGCGGCGCGGATCCAGCCGCGCAGGCGCCGCATGTCGTCCAGCGTGCGGCGCAGTTCCCGCGCCGCGGCGTCGTCGGTCTGGTCCGCGGACAGCTGGAGCCGCGCCTCGAGGGCGGCGCGGTCCGCGTCGAAATCGCGGAGCATCTCCTCGAGCCGGGAGCGGCGGAAGGACACCTCGGCGCGCACGCGCGCCAGATCCGCGGCGGCCGCCTGCTCCGCCGCGGCGAGGGCCGCGCCGGAAAGGCCGGAGTCCGCGCCCATCCGCCGGCACTCGCGAAGCCTGCGCGCGGCGCGGTCCTGCGTCTCCAGCGCCAGCGCCAGCCCGCCCACATGGTGGGGGATCAGGGGGTCGGAGACCGGCACGGGCGCGCTCAGATCGAGATCGGAGCTTTCGAGGTCAATGTCGTCGAGCGTGACCGGAACAGCGCCGCCGAGCGAGAAGGTGTCGCGGCAGGCCAGCCAGCCGCGCAGGTTCTGGCGGTGGCGCTCCAGGGCCTCGCGCCGCGCGCGGAAGTCCCACACGGCGGCATAGAACTGGTCGTAGGACAGCTCGCCGGTCCGGAATTTGAGCGTCGCCAGGGCCGTCTCCTCCAGCAGGGCGACGAGCCGCTCCGTCGCCTCGAACAGGGCGGACTTGAGGCGCTGCTCGTGCCGGTCGCGGAGACTCGCCAGTATCCGGCGGTAGGATTCAAGCGTCGCCTGGTCGGGGCCCGTGCGGCCCTCCTCGGGTTCGCGCATCCGGAACTCCACCAGCTCCACGCAGGAGGCCACCCGCCGCAGCGGCTCCAGAATGTCCAGGGGAACGGCGGGCAGCGACGCGTCCGACCGCGTCCGGTCGGCGACTTCGGACCGGATGGAGGGATCCCGCGAACCGGTCCGCTCTCGCGGCGCCGGCGCGGGGGCTGCGGCGGGTTTGGGGGGCGGTGCCGGGCGCGCGGCGGGCGGCGCGGACGGCGCGGCCTCTTTCGGCGCCGAAGCGGCCGGGGCGGCGGGGGCCGGCTTCGAGCGTGTGCGCTCGCCCGGGGCGCGCTCCCACTCGGGATGGTCGGCGAGGCTCACTTCCTCCGCGGACGGGGGCAGTTCGTCGAGCCGGGGCGTCCAGAATTTGCGGTGGCAGGAGACACACCGCCCGGGCAGGCTTTCTTTGACGGGCCGTACCCGCATCTTCTGTCCGCACGGGCAGAACAGCCTGACTTCCCTGGGAGACGCCGTTCCCATGTTCTCCGTCCTCCTGCGCGGTCCCCGGTCATCTCCGCGCCGCTCATCCACTCTGTTCCATCGCACCCGGCGG
>JAKPUV010000954.1 GCA_029554925.1 Candidatus Hydrogenedentota bacterium
GTCCGACATTGTCATCACGACCGCGCAGGTCTTCGGGCGGAAGGCGCCGGTCATCGTGACCCGCGCCATGGTCGAGTCCATGCGCCCGGGGAGCGTGGTGGTGGACCTGGCGGCGGAGACCGGCGGCAACGTCGAGGGCTCGCAGCCGGGCGCCGAGGTGGACATCAACGGCGTCACCGTCATGGGCGCGGAGAACTTCCCGGGCCGGGTGCCCGTGCACGCCAGCCAGATGTACTCCGCCAACGTCGGCAACCTGGTCGAGCACTTCTGGGACAAGGACGCCGGCGCGGTCAAACTGAACACAGACGACGAGATCATGAACGGGTGCCTCATCGTCCGCGACGGCGAACTTCGGAGCGAACTTCTCAAGAAAGCGAGGGCCGCGAAATGAGCGTCACCATGCTGCTGCTGTTCACCTTCACCATCGCCATCTTCCTGGGGGTTGAGCTGATCAACAAGGTTCCCTCCCAGCTGCACACGCCGCTCATGTCGGGGTCCAACGCGATCTCCGGCATCAGCATCGTGGGCGCGATCATGGCCGCGGGCGCGGGCAACGAGTCGCCCTTCCTGGCCTTCATCGGGCTGGTCGCCATGATCGGCGGCGCCATCAACGTCTTCGGCGGCTACGTGGTCACCCACCGCATGCTGCTCATGTTCAAAAGCAAGGACGCCAAGAAATGAAAGAGAACCTCATCCAGATCATCTATATCGCGTCCGCGATCCTGTTCATCTTCGGCCTCAAGATGATGAGCAGGCCCACCACGGCGGTACGGGGGAACCTGCTGTCCGCGGTCGGCATGGGCCTGGCCATCGTCGCCACCCTCATGACCGGCGGCCTCAGCATGACGTGGATCGTCGCGGGGCTCGTCATCGGCGGCGTGGTTGGCACCGTCGCGGCCCTCAAGGTGCCCATGACCTCCATGCCGGAGTTCGTTGCCGTCTTTAACGGCACGGGCGGCCTCGCCAGCATGCTCGTCGGCTGCGCCGAGTACTACCGCTACTGGAGCCACGGCGGCGGCGAGATCGAGGCGGTCCCCCTCATCGCCACCTACCTCGCCGTGCTCATCGGCGGCGTCACGTTCACCGGCAGTATGGTCGCCTACGCGAAGCTCGCCGAGAAGATTGACAGCAAGCCCTTCCTCTTCAAGAACCAGCAGCTCATCAACGCCGCGGTGCTCGGCCTGCTGGCGCTGGGCGGCGTGGTCTTCTTCCTGTGGCCCCACAGCATCATCGCGATTCTGTTCTTCCTCCTTGCGGTGGCGCTTTCGCTGGTCCTCGGCGTGCTGGTGACGATCCCCATCGGCGGCGCGGACATGCCGGTGGTCATCTCCCTGCTGAACAGCTACTCCGGTCTGGCGGGCTGCGCGGCGGGCTTCGTCATCTCCAACACGGTGCTCATCGTGGCCGGCTCCCTCGTCGGCGCGAGCGGCATCATCCTGACCAGCATCATGTGCAAGGCCATGAACCGCTCGCTGGCCAACGTGCTCTTCAGCGGCTTCGGCTCCGCCACGGCGGGCGCCGGCAAGGCCGTCGAGGGCGAGGTCCGCGCCCTCAGCGTCGAGGACGCCTTCTTTGTGCTTGAGTCCGCCTCCTCCGTGGTCTTCGTGCCCGGGTACGGCATGGCCGTGGCCCAGGCCCAGCACGCCGTCCGCGAGCTTGGCGACATCCTGGAGAAGAACGGCACCGAGGTCAAGTACGCCATCCACCCGGTCGCGGGGCGCATGCCCGGCCACATGAACGTGCTGCTGGCGGAGGCCAACGTGCCCTACGAGCAGCTCGTCGAGATGGACGACATCAACCCGGTCATCGAGTCGGTGGACGTGTGCGTGGTCATCGGCGCGAACGACGTGGTGAACCCCGCCGCCCGCGAGGACGACAGCAGCCCGATCTACGGCATGCCGGTCATCAACGTGGATCTGGCGAAGTCCTGCTTCGTCATCAAGCGGTCCATGCGCTCCGGTTTCGCCGGCATCGAGAACCCGCTCTTCTACAAGGAGAACACCCGCATGGTCTTCGGCGACGCCAAGGCCGTCATCACGGGCCTCGTGGAGCAGTTCAAGAGCGCCTGAGACTTTCGCGCCCTTTTCCCGCGGCGGGGCCGTCCCCGCCGCGGTTATTTGTCTCGGGGCACCCGCGTGACGCCGACCCCGTCCCATCACGCGCCGAAGCTGTCAGCGAATATCGAATTTGAAATTTGATATTGTGCCGCGGCCGCGGCCACCGCACGGGCCGCCAACAGCCTCCCCACGCCCCCCCCTGTTTCCCGGAGTTGCCTGGAGAAACCTTTTTTGTTCCCAAGACCAGCTCCGCTGTACACTGGCGGGGCCGCGGGACGGCGGCGCAACCAAGGGAGACGCCCCAATGGCGCACCAGTCCAACCGCAGGGAGTTCGTGAAGCAGGCGCTGATGGGGGGGGCGGCGGCCGGGATGGCGGCAGGCTGCGGGTTTCAGGCCGCGGCCGCGGAAACGGGGGCGCCGCCCGCGCCGATTGACCTCACCCTGAACCGCGAAGGGCTGGAGAAGGGCAGGATCGGGGATCTGGCCATCAGCCGCATTTTGCTGGGCGGCAACCTGCTGACCCACTTCACGCACAGCCGCGACCTCAGGTATGTCTACGACCTCTGCGCGCACTACAACACCAACGAGAAGATCATCGAGACCATGACCGTCGCGGAGGCCAACGGGGTGAACACGCTGGTCATCCACACCGTGCCCGAGGCGATGGCCACCCTCAGGGTCCACCGCAGGGAGCGCGGCGGGAAGATGCAGTGGATCATCTGCCCGACGGCACAGGTGGACAAGGAGCCCGACGCCTACGTCGCGCAGGTAAAGGAGCTCAAGGAGATGGGGACGGAGGCGGTGTACCTCTGGGGGGTCGCGGGCGACCGTTTCGCCTCCGAGGGGAATGTCGAGGCGGTCAAGCGCGCCGTCGGCATCGGCCACGACCACGGAATGCCCTCCGGCGTCGGCGCGCACGACATCGAGGTCATCCGCCTGTGCGAGAAGCACAAGATCCCCGCCGACTTCTACATCAAGACCTTCCACCACCACAATTACCCCACCGCCCCGAGACCCGAGGAGATCACGGGGCCG
>JAKPUV010000959.1 GCA_029554925.1 Candidatus Hydrogenedentota bacterium
CCGGGACGGCGGCGGTTCGGAACGGCCGCGCGCGGAGGGGTGCCGCCTTGTTTTTCGCCTCGCACCCCTCCGCGCGCGGCCGTTCCGTACCGCCGCCGTCCCGGCGGCCTTGTCTTGGGGCGCACGATGGACCGGCGGCCGGGAGGGGAAGACAAGGCCAGCGAGACGCTGGCGGTACGGCAGGACAGAAGACAGGGCCAGCGGGACGCTGGCGGTACGGTAGGGCAGAAGACAGGGCCAGCGAGACGCTGGCGGTACGGGGCAGGCATGCGGGGGCTGTTGCGTACCGCCGCCGTCCCGGCGGCCTTGTCTTCCTCCTTTTCGGGCTTTCGCCTGTGGGGGCGCGCTGGTATAATGCCCCCCATGAAACTGATCATCCAGATTCCGTGCTACAACGAGGAGGAGACCCTCGGCGTCACGCTGGACGCGCTGCCGCGCAGCCTGACGGGGGTGGAGACGGTGGAGTGGCTGGTGGTGGACGACGGGTCCACGGACCGGACGGCGGAGGTGGCGCGGGAGCGCGGCGCGGACCATGTGGTCCGGTTCCGCACGAACCGGGGGCTGGCGCGGGCGTTCATGGCGGGGCTGGACGCCTGCATCGCGCGGGGCGCGGACATCATTGTCAACACGGACGCGGACAACCAGTACAACGCGGCGGACATCCCCGCGCTGATCGCGCCGATCCTGCGGAACGAGGCGGAGATTGTGGTGGGGGCGCGGCCGATTGACGAGGTGGCGCACTGGTCGCCGCTGAAAAAACTGCTGCAGAAGGCCGGGTCGTGGGTAGTGCGCGTGGCCAGCAAGACCAGCATCCCCGACGCGCCGAGCGGCTTCCGCGCCATGAGCCGCGACGCGGCCCTGCGGCTGAACGTTTTCGGCGACTACACCTACACGCTGGAGACGATCATCCAGGCGGGCCGCAAGAACATGGCCATCACCTCGGTGCCCGTGCGGACGAACCCCAACCTGCGCCCGTCCCGGCTGATCCGCAACATCCCGTCCTATGTCCAGCGCTCGCTGTTCACCATCGTGCGCATCCTGATGACCTACCGGCCGTTCCGGTTTTTCGCCTTCCCGGGCGTCTTTCTGTTTCTTGCAGGCACCCTGCCGGCCATCCGGTTCCTCGTTTTTTACTGGCAGGGCCGCGGTTCCGGAAACGTCCAGTCGCTGCTGTTCGGCGTGCTGTTCATGGGCACGGGCGCGGCGCTGGTGGTGGTGGGCCTGCTGGCCGACCTCATCGGGATCAACCGGCAGCTCCTGGAGGAGATCCGGTGGCGCCTGCGCCAGATGCAGTTGAACGAGCGGACCGGTGCGCCGGAGGACGAGACGTCCCGCAGGGGTGACTGAGTTGCGGCGGGCCGCCCGCCGATGGAGGACACATGGGCTTTTCCGCTTCCTGCCTGGCCGCCGCGCTGCTCTTGGGCGCGGTGTCCGGAGAGATGGCCTTCCTTACCGGATCCGACCCGGGGACCCGGCGCGCGGCGGTGCTGGACACGGCGACCGGCGCGGTCACGCCCGTGGGGCCGGGCGCCAGCGACGGCGCGCCGGTGTGGGCGCCCGGCGGGGCGCGGCTGGCCTTCTCCACGAAAGGGGAGGAGGGGCTTGAAATCTGGGTGACCGGTCCTGACGGCGGCGACCGGCGCGTGCTGCGTTTGGAAAAGGAGAGCCTTTCCTCGCCGCGGTGGTCCGCCGACGGCGCCAAGATCGCCTGCATTGCCGAGGGCCCGGGCACGGGCGGGCGCGTGGTGGTGTTCGACGCCGCGTCCGGGGAATCGGCGTTTTGGGGGGGCGAGGGCGCGCGCGCGGCGCGGCCCGTGTGGCTGCCCTCCACCGACCTGATGCAGGCGCTGGACCCCGAAAGCCAGTCGGAGACGGCGGAGAAGCTGGCGCCCCTCAAGGAGGAGGCCCTGCGCGACGGCGCGCTGCTGGCGGCGGGCATCTTCGGCGACAAACGGATCAGCACCGAGCTGGTGCTGGTCACGCGCACGCAGACCGTGCCCCTGCTTCCGCTGCTCGTCAAGGACTCCGCGCGCTTCGCGGAGTGGTCCGTCGAATCCGACCGCAAGGGCCGTCAGATCGCCTACGAGTCCAACGACGGCGGCGACCGCGAACTCTTCGTGCTGGGCCGGCGCGGCATCACCAACGTGAGCAACCACCGCGCCGCCGACTGGAACCCCGTCTGGTCGGACGACTACCAGTGGCTCGCCTTCGAGTCGTTCCGGGACGGCCGCCGCGGGGTCTACCGCGTGCTGGTGGGCACGGGCAACGTGCTGCCCGTGGCGGTGCGGGAGGGCGCCGACTGCTGGGCCC
The DNA here is from genome assembly GCA_029554925.1 of Candidatus Hydrogenedentota bacterium. GTDB lineage: Bacteria > Hydrogenedentota > Hydrogenedentia > Hydrogenedentales > CAITNO01 > JAAYBR01. Next base: position 2,311 of record JAKPUV010000959.1, read on the forward strand.
CCGCCTGGGCGCCCGACGACGAATGGATCGCCTTTGTCTCCGACGAGGAGGGTGTTCCCCGGATTTACGCCGTCGCGCCGGAGGGCGGCGAGGCCGTGCGTCTCACGGATGGCAAGGAATGGGCCCTCGCCCCGGCATGGCGTCCCAAGCCGGAGAAGGACTGACAGGATGACCACGAATCCCTCCGCCCCCGCCCCCCTTTTCACGCCCCTCCGCGCCGTTCTGGCGGCGCTGCTGTTCAGCGGCCTGTGCCAGGGCACCGCGGCCGCCCGCGGAGCCGACGGCGCGCTCGGCCTGATCCGCGTCCCCAACAACGGCATGCCGGCCCTTGTGACCCCCGGGGGGAGCTTCGAGGCGGTGCTGCTGGGCGAGGCGGAGCTGCGGCTCGCGCAGGGGGACCGCGAGTGGCCCCTGACCCCCTCGTGGACGTCGCTGCCGGGCGGGCGGCGCGCGGCGGTGTGCGCCGTGCCCGCGGATGTTTCCCCCGGCCCCTGCGCGCTGCGGGCGACCGCCGACGGCGTTACCGATGAAAATCTGCGGTCCGTCTGGGTGTTTGCCGAGTTTCCCCGGGAACACTATGTGCTCGCCCATCTCAGCGACACGCACATCGGCAAGGAGCGCTACGCGCGGTCCTCGGACGACATCAACCGCGACTTGGTCGCCGAGGTGAACCGGGGCGACGCCGCGCTGCTGGCCGTGACCGGCGACCTGACGGAGAACGGGGATCCGGAGCAGTTCCGCCGCTTTCTCGCGGTGCTGGACACGGCGGCCGTCCCCACCTTTGTCTGCGCGGGCAACCATGACCGCGACGCCGACGCCTACGAGCGCTTCTTCGACACGTCCACGTACATGTTCACGTTCGGGCGCGACGGCTTTCTTGTCTACGACACGCGGGAATACCTCGTGGCCGACGACGACGGGCCGCAAAACGGGCTGCTGTACCGGTTCCGCCGGGCGCTCAAGCCCGGAAGGTGGAGCGTGGGGCTCACCCACCGCCACGAGGACGGCATGGGCATGCGCGCCCAGCTGCTGCTGCATGTGGACGAGCCGATCGATTTCCTGCTCCAGGGGCACACCCACACGGAGAACGAACCCGGACAGCGGGTGCCCTGGGGAACCACGGTCCAGTACATTGTGCCCGCCGCCATAGACGGGCACCTGCGCCTTTTTGACGTCACCGAGCAGGGGGTGATCCCCCGGGCTGTGGAGCGCCCCATCGAGACGGGGGAGCGCAAGGACGGCCGGCGGGGCCCGCCCCGCTGACCCGCCGAAAAGGCCCCTTGAACGCCCTGCGGCCATTTTTTGCGGTTGGAAATGCACGTTGTGGAAGTGGTATAACAAGGCACGGCGGACGTAGGTGCGCCCGTTCTTTTTACCCCCACAGCATTCCGCGCCGGGGATTCCCAGGCGTGAAAAACCAAGAAACCGCGATTTTGCGGGTTTTCTTGACAGCAAGGCGAACGTCATGTTGGAAGCGTTACTCTATCCGGAAAGCATCGCCGTTATCGGTGCGTCGAAAAGCCCCGGCAAGGTCGGCTATGCCGTGCTGGACAACCTGATCAAGGCCGGGTTCAAAGGCCCGCTCATCCCGGTCAACCCCACCGCCGACGAGGTGCTGGGCCTGCCGTGCTACAAGGACGTGCGCGACGCGGGCGTGAAGGTGGACCACAGCATCATCGTGGTGCCGAACAAGGCGGTGCTTGCGGCGGTGGAGGCGTCGGTGGCCGCGGGGGCGAAGGCCGTGACGGTGATCACGGCGGGGTTTAAGGAGGTGGGCGCCGAGGGCGCGGCGATGGAGCGCGAGGTGGCGGAGTACTGCCGCAAGCGCGGCGTGCGCATGCTCGGGCCGAACTGCCTGGGCCTGCTCAACACGGAAAACAGCATGAACGCGTCGTTTGCGGCGCAGTTTCCGAAGCCGGGCAGCATCTCGGTGCTGTCGCAGTCGGGCGCCCTGTGCACGGCGATCCTGGACTGGAGCGAGGGCCGCGGCGTCGGCCTGGCCAAGCTGCTGAGCATCGGCAACAAGGCCGATCTGTGCGAGACGGACCTGCTGGAGTGCCTGGCGGACGACGACCAGACGCGGGTGATTGTGGCCTATCTTGAGAGCATCGCCTCCGGGCCCGAGTTCATCAAGGTGGCCGAGGCGGTGTCGGCGAAGAAGCCGGTCGTGGTGCTCAAGGCGGGCACGACGGCGGCGGGCGGCAAGGCGGCGTCGTCGCACACGGGCAGCCTGGCGGGCGCGGACATCGCCTACGGCGCGGCCTTCAAGCGCGCGGGCGTGGTGCGCGCGGAGAACTTCGAGGCGCTGTTCGACTACGCGCAGGCCTTCGCGACCCAGCCCCTCCCGAAGGGCGACCGGATCGTGGTGATCACCAACGCGGGCGGCCCCGGCATCATGGCGGCCGACGCGGTGGAAACCCTCGGCATGAAGATGGAGCCCCTCAGCCCCGAGGTGGCGGAGCATGTGAAGAAGAATTTGGCGGCGGCGGCCAGCGTGGCGAACCCGGTGGACGTGCTGGGCGACGCGCCCCCCGAGAAGTACGCCATGGCCCTGGAGGCCGTGCTGGCGGACCCGAAGACGGACGGGGTGGTGGTCATTTTGACGCCGCAGGCCATGTCCGACCCGGACGCCACGGCGGACGCGATCATCAAGGCGGCCTCGGCGTGCGACAAGCCGGTGCTCGCGTGTTTCATGGGCGGGTCTAACGTGCTGGGCGCGCGCGCGAAGTTTGTGGCGGGTGGGGTTCCGGACTACACCTCCCCCGAGCGGGCCGTGGCGGCGATGAAGGCGATGGTGGGCTACAGCGCGTGGCGCAACCGCCCGCCGCGCATCGTGACGCGGTTCCCCGTGAACCGGCACCGGGTCGAGCGCGTGCTGGCGCGGCAGGCCCGGTCCAACCGCAAGGAGATGGGCGAGGTCGAGGCGAAGGAAATCCTGAAGGCCTACGACTTCAACGTGCTTCCGGGCGGGCTGGCCCGCACGGCGGAGGAGGCGGTGGCCATCGCCGAGCGCGCGGGCTACCCCGTGGCGATGAAGATCGTGTCGCCGGACATCCTCCACAAGTCGGACATGGGCGGCGTGAAGCTGAACCTCTCCAAGCCGTCCGAGGTGATGGACGCCTTCGACCTGATGATGCTGCGCATCAGCCGCAAGGCCCCCGGCGCGCTGCTGCGCGGGGTCTACGTCGAGAAGATGGGAAAACCCGGGCGCGAGGTCATCCTCGGGATGCACCGCGACCCGCAGTTCGGCCCCATGCTCATGTTCGGCCTCGGCGGCATCTTCGTCGAGGTGATGAAGGACGTGAGCTTCTACCTGGCCCCGCTGACGAAGTCGGAGGCCATGGAGATGCTGAAGCAGACCCGGTCCTACGCGCTGCTGCGCGGCGCGCGCGGCCAGGCGGGCGTGGACCTGGACGTTATCGCGGGCGCCCTCCAGCGCATCAGCCAGCTGGTGACGGACTTCCCCCAGATTGAGGAAATGGACATCAACCCGTTCATCGTCGGCGAGGCCGGCAACCTGCCCGTGGTTGCCGACGCGCGCATGATCATCTCCGGAGTCGAGTAACATGAGCACCGAGAGCAAGAAGCCGAGCTACAACGAGAACTGGCAGCAGGACTACGCGGAGATGGTCGTGACCGCCGCCGAGGCGGTCCGCAGCATCCAGCCGGGCATGCGGGTGTTCCTGGGCACCGGGTGCGCCACGCCGCTCGAGCTGGTGCGCGCGCTGGTGGCCCGCGCGGGCGAGCTGGCCGACATTGAGATCGTGCAGCTGCTCACCCGCGGCGACGCCCCCTACGCCACCGGCGAACTGGCGAGCTGCTTCCCCGTGAACAGCTTCTTCATCTCCGCCAACGTGCGGAGCATCATCCAGCAGGGCATGGGCGACTACACCCCCATCTTCCTGTCGGACATCCCGCGCCTCTTCCGCTCGGGCCGGCTGCCCCTCGACGTGGCGATGATCCAGGTCACGCCGCCCGACGAGAACGGCCTGTGCAGCCTGGGCGTTTCGGTGGACATCACGCGCAGCGCCGCCGAGAACGCGCGCATCGTGATCGCCCAGGTGAACCCGCGCATGCCGCGCACCCTGGGCAACGCCAGCGTGCACGTCTACGACATCGACTACATGGTGCCCGTGGACGCCCCGATCATCGAGGAGCCCTCCCCCGCCTACCGCGAGGGGACCGAGGAGATCGGCGAATTCCTCGCGGGCCTCGTGGAGGACGGGTCCACCGTCCAGCTCGGCATCGGCCGCGTGCCGCAGGCCGTCGCGAAGTTCCTCAAGAGCAAGAAGGAGCTCGGCATCCACACCGAGATGCTCACGGACGCCATCATAGACCTGGTGGAGTCCGGCGTCATCACGGGGGCCAAGAAGACCCTCGACCGCGGCAAGATCGTCGCGAGCTTCGTCATGGGCTCCCAGCGCCTCTACGACCTGGTGGACAACAACCCGGTCTTCTCCTTCAACCCCACCGAGTACGTGAATGACCCCCATGTGATCAGCCGCCAGAACAAGATGGTCGCCATCAACGTGGGGCTCGAGGTGGACCTCACCGGCCAGGTCTGCGCCGACTCCATCGGCCACCAGTTCTACTCGGGCATCGGCGGGCAGGTGGACTTCAACCGCGGCGCCGCGCGCTCGGAAAACGGCAAGGCCATCATCGCCCTCCACTCGACCACCGGCGACGGCAAGTCCCGCATCGTCTCCACCCTGACCCACGGGGCCGGCGTGGTGACCACGCGCGGCGACGTCCACTACGTGGTCACGGAGCACGGCGTGGCCTACCTCCACGGCAAGAGCATCCAGGAGCGCGCCCTCGCCCTCATCAGCATCGCCCACCCGGACTACCGCGAGCAGCTGCTGAAGGACGCCATCGAGATGCGCTACGTGCGCGCCGAGATGCAGGACTACAGCGGCAAGATCACCGTGGGCCCCAAGGAGACCCGGACGACCATGCTGCTCGACGACGGGTCGCAGCTCACCATCCGGCCGATCCACCCCACCGACGAGCCCGCCCTCCGCGAGCTGTTCTACGCCCTCTCCCAGAAGTCCATCTACACCCGCTTCATGAGCCGCATGAAATGGGTGCCCCGCAAGCAGGTCAAGGACTTCGTCTACATTGACCACCGCACCGAGGTCTCCATCGTGGCGACCGTCCCCTCCGCCGACGGCGGCGACATCGTGGCCCTTGGCGGCTACTACCTCAACCCGCGCACCAACCGCGCCGAGGTCGCCTTCACGGTCCACGACGACTACCAGAACCGCCACATCGGCACCTTCCTCTTCAAGCAGCTGGTGACGATCGCCCGGAGAAACGGCATCGCCGGCTTCACCGCCGAGGTCCTGGAGGAAAACCGGGCCATGCAGGCCGTGTTCAACAACAGCGGCCTCAAGACCGAGAGCAAGCTCATCGAGGGCGTCTTCCACTACACCATGCAGTTTGACTGACACCGCCCGCCCCGGGCGCATCCCTCCGCATTCCACTAGTCGCATTTTTCGCTGTTTGCGCGAAAAATGCGACAAATTTTCCCTTGACATTCTTTTCTGCCTTCGTCTATAACAATACAAGATGACGCGGAGTCCGTCCGCCCGTATTTTGGGCTTGGCGGACGGTTCAACTAGTGCAAATAGACGGGAATGGCCGCCGGAGCCTTTCCCCCGGGCGGGTTGCGCCGCCGAAACGGGGGGGAGCGGACGCAACGGGCCCACCCGTTGGTAGTTTGTTGACAACGGCCTGCGGGGCCTCCGCACCACTGCGGATCCCCCGGGGAACGCGACAGCGAATGGGCAAGGCGGGGCCGTCGGGCGGTCCCGGCGATTCCGTCAAAGGAGACAGGCGTATGCGCGCACGAACAGCGGCGGGCTGGATGCGGAACTGGACGGGGGTCGCGGCGGCGGTGTTCGCCGCGGCGTGCGCCGCGGGGTTCGCCCAGGCGCAGGCCACCGACCAGGACATTGCCGGGGTGCTCGAATCCATGCGGGCCCCTGCGGCCGCGGAGCTGCCCGTCGTGCACCGCGATGACACGGGCTATCTCCATTTTCTGTCCGCGCCCACGGGCGGACAGTTCACGGTGCCCGGCGGCGCCGCAAAGAGCGGCGCGCCCGAGGCCGCCGCGCGCGGCTTTGTGGACGCGCACAAGGGCGCCTTCGGCCTGGCCTCGCCGGGCGCGGACCTGTGTCTGAAGAAGACCAAGGACCGCCCCAACGGCGCCGTGGTGCGCTTCTCCCAGACCCACGCCGGCCTGCCCGTGATCGGGGCGGAAATGGTGGTGCGTCTCACCGCCGACGGCGGCGTTTCGATGGTGCTGAACGACATCATGAAGGACGCCTCGGTCCTCGACGCCGACCCGTCCCTGCTGGACCCCGTCCTTTCGCCCGAACAGGCCCAGGCCGCCGCGCTGCGCGCCGAGAGCGCCCTCTCCCAGACGGCGAAGAACGTCTATGCGCCCGGCGAGGATCCCCTGCTGGCGGTGTTTTCCCCGCCGGTCTTCGGGATGAAGGGCGATCCGAAGCTGGTGTACGAGGTCGCCCTCCGGGACAAGACCCACGCCCATCCGCCGGTTGCGGTGTCCGTGGACGCCAAGACCGGCGAGCTGGTTTTCCGCCGGGGGCTCGGCGCCGCGGCGCTCGCCCGCGAGATTTACGACGCCCAAGGCAAGCTCGACCCGCTGGCCGACCCCAAGCTCGTGCGCGAGGAGGGGAGCGACCCGACGGGCGACAAGTACGCCGACGCCCTGTACGACTACTTCGGGGACACCTACGACTGGTACAAGGACAATTTCGGGCGCGACAGCTACGACGACGACGGCGCCATGCTCAAGGGCTATGTGAACTGCCCCATTTTCAACGCCTACTGGGATCCGTCGGAAGAGATCATGGTGTTTGACAACCGCCTTATGGCCGACGATGTGGCGGGACACGAACTCACCCACGCGGTGACCGACGCCGAGGTGAACTTCACGTATTTCGGCTTCTCCGGG
>JAKPUV010000979.1 GCA_029554925.1 Candidatus Hydrogenedentota bacterium
CGCGGGGGAGCTGGGCGTGGAGGGCCGCCTTGCCCCAGCCGACGCCGATGTGGCTGCCGCCGAGGACCGCCGCGACGGCGGCCGCCGCGCCCAGCAGCAGCGCCCGCGTGCGGGCCGCGCGCACGGCGGACACGGGGCCGCCGCCGGACACCAGGTCGCGCCGGGCCGCCGCCCAGGCGGCGCACGCCGCCGCCGCCCCGGCCAGCAGCATCACGAAGGCCCGCTGGAGCACATGGAAGAGCGGGGGCGCGGCGTCCACCCGCTGGTTCAGCGCGAGGGGCTCTCCGAGGATCAGGTCGGCCGTGCGCACGCCGGAGAGCGCCTGCGCGGCGTCCTGGGCCAGCGACAGGCCCACGACAGCGGCCAGCATGAACACGGGTGCGCGGAGGGAGCAGCGGACGCAGGCCGCGCCGATCACCACGGCCAGCACGGCCGCCGGGGGATAGGTCACCCAGAAGAAGAGCGCGGCGTCGACCAGGCGGCAGTTGGGGCCGAGGGCGTTCGCGGCGGCCATGACCCCGAAGGCCAGTGCCCCGGCGGCGAAGGCGGCCGCGGTTCCCGCGAGCAGCGACGCCTCCAGCAGCTCGCGGTCGCGGGCCTCGGGCCGGCGCGCGCGCAGCAGCCGCCCCATCCGCCGGGTGAGGAACGGCAGCACGAGGAAGGCCAGCAGCGTGAACCCCTGGGTGAACTCGTGCGTGGGCACGCGCAGCACCGGAAAGGGCTGGCACGCCAGCGGAAACCCGATCCCCAGCGCCGCGCACACCACGGCGGCCTCCAGCCACGCGCCTCTTGCGGTCATGCCGTCACTCCTTTTTCCGGCCCCGCGCCGGGGGGCATGCTGGAGATGCATGCGCCCGGCACGAAGGCTATGCGACAAAGCCGGGGGCGCGGCAAGCGGCGCCCCTTACACGATACTGCACGAGCCCTCGAGGGAAGCTCTTTCTTGAAGGCTGGCCTGGCTGAGGTGCTGGTGCCCCGAAGCCGGGAGAGGGTCATTCGAGCCCGTTGAGCAGGCGCCTCCGCCAGCCCAGTTGGCTTTCTGAGACCCGGACAGCACCAGGAGCCGGCGAAGTTCCGGGCTCGCGTCATAAAGAGGGGCTTTGGGAGCCGCACAACGGCCCCATTATAGGAGGATCCGGTTATGGGAGACAAGGACGTGTGGCTTGGGATTGATGTTGCGAAGGGAACCCACCTGCGCGCGCCTGCGGGCGAATGACCGGGCCTTTCGCGGATGCCCACGGCATGGGGCGGCAGGGGCGCCGCTTGCCGCGCCCCGGGGCGGACACGAGGGCCGGCCCGTATCCGGCGGCCGCGTTCAGAAGAGCCGCATGCGGCGGAAGACCGCGAGCATGACCGCGACCAGCGCGACCATGAACCCGGAGAGCACGGGGAAGCTGTAGGGCCAGTCGAGGCCGGGCAGGTGCTTGAAGTTCATGCCCCAGATGCCGGTGAGGAAGCTGAGGGGCAGCATGATGGTGCCGATGATCGTGAGGAGCTTCATGCTCTCCTCGAGGCGCATGGAGAGGCGGGACAGGTGGGACTCCATGAGCGCCGTGAGCAGCTCGCGCATCATGGTGAGGTGGTCGCGCGCCCGAAGCACGTGGTCAAGCACGTCGCGCAGGTGCGTGCGGGTGTCCGCCTTGATCTGCGGGTAGTCGCGCAGCACGAGCGCGCGCAGGGTCTCCTCCTTGGAGAGCATGAGCTGCCCCAGCCGCGAGAGCTGGCGGCGGGTCTCGTAGATCACGCGGCGCGGGTCGCTGTTCCGGCGGAAACGCGGCTGGAAAACCTCCTCCTCGATGTCGTCAATCTTCGCCTCAAGCTTCTCCGCCCGCGTGAGGTACTCGTCAATGATCCCGTCCAGCAGGAGGTAGTACAGGTAGTCCGGCGTGTGGTGGTCGAGCAGGTCCCGGTCGGACATCATGCGCCGCACCTCGTCCACGCAGGCCAGGGGCCGCGAGTGGCAGGTGACCAGCAGGCGCTCGCGCAGGAACAGCCCCACGTTCACCGTGACCGGCGTGCCGTCGGCCGTGTCCCGGCCGGAGAGCGCGGACATGACCGTGAACAGCGTGCCGCCGTAGGTCTCCTGCTTGGGCAGGCCGCGGTCGTTCAGCACGTCCTCCAGCGCGAGGGGGTGGAACCCGAACAGCTCCCTGAGCCGGGCGGTGTCCTCCGGGCCGGGGCGCTCCACGTCCACCCACAGGAATCCCTCCGCCTCGGGGGGGGCGGCCAGGCTGTCCGCCGGCACGATCACCGCGGGCTCGCCGTTGCCGGTCCACACCGCGCAGAACCACGCCGCGGCGCGCGGCGCCTCCTCGGGTTTCGCCTTCGGTTTGGCCTTTGCCTTGGTCATGTCCCTGGTCTCCTCCGCGGGGTCAGTCCCCGCCCAAACGCCCCCGTGACACCCAGTAAAGGAAGCGGTCCGCCGTGTTCCCCGCGAGGTTGCCCGCGCGGATCAGCCGCATCGCCAGCACCAGCGCGCGCGCCGTCTCCGCGCCGTACCGCTCCGTGAGCGGCCCCTCCGGCAGGGCGTCGGGCGCGCACCCGGCCTCCGCCCATTCCCGCGCCCGCAGCAGCGCGGGCAGCTCGTCCTCCGGACAGTCCGCGAAGGACCCGCCCAGCAGCGCCCGCACCTCGTCCGGCGGCAGCCCCGCCTCGCGCGCCATCTTGCCGTGGGCGTGGATGCAGAAACGGCAGTCGTTCACCTGCGTCACGGCGAGCATCACCCGCTCGCGGAAGGCCGGGTCCAGCCCGCCGCCGTGCATGAGCCGGTTCAGGGTGCGGCGGTTCGCCGCAAGGAAGCGCAGGTCGTCGAAAAAGTCCCCGGGGCCGGCATAGGTGCGTTTGCGGAAGGGCTTCATGGGGCGG
>JAKPUV010000996.1 GCA_029554925.1 Candidatus Hydrogenedentota bacterium
CCTTCTGGCCCGATTCCACCGACTTCAGCACCCCGATGACCTGCTCCTCCGAAAACCGGCTCCTTCGCATCCGTCCTCCTGTCTCCACTCTAGCCGGAGGACTCCCATTTCAGCTGTGAGCGCTTTCGGGGAGCAGGTCACGGCGGTTCTGATTGCCCTCCCTGTACCCAGCAGCCACCTGCACCTATGCCTCCTGGATCGGGGGGGGCGCACGGTCCTTATCAACAGGACCCTTTCCCGCCAATACCTCCTGGTGTCGGCGGTCCTTTGCAGCCACCGTATGTCGGCCCCGCTTGTCACTTCTACTGCTCGCCGGGATATTTTTCTGGAAGTGTTTGCGCCCGTTTGCGCTTGCCAAGCCCTTGCTTATGTTGAGGAGTGTACGATGAACTGCTGGTAGCAGGGGGGGCCAAGATGGAGTTACACGCTTCGGTGGACGGTTGACGGCTTGGGATCATTGGACAAGGTGGGCGAGGGAGCTGGAGCCCTGGAATGGCTCCAGCTTCCCCGCGGTCCCACGGGAGCGGGGCGTGCCAGAGGGCGCGCCGCCTGAGTTGTTCAGGGCGTGAAGCGCTTCGAAGCTCATTCAGCTGACGTTACCAAGGGCCCAGTACCGGCGGCCATCATGGCGTTCGATTCGCGAGTCACCCTGGCGGGTCGGTCGGTGGCCTACAAGGCGTACCTCGAACTGCCCGAGGACCACACCGCCCTGTCGTCTCTGGTTCTCCGCATCCACGACCCGGTTCTCCAGCTCGTTGAGGAGATCCTCACGGCGGAGCGCATCGCCCGGCCAGAGGCCGAGGTGCGCGAGATGGTCAGGGAGCGCATGCAGGAGACCTCGCGGTAAGGGGCGGCCGGGAGCGGAGCGGTTCCAGCGAGAGGGTTTCCGGCGCGGTCTCCTGGTACCCCGGGGAGGAACGGCTCGCCGGCCACCGAGGAGAGCCCGCCGCGGCTGCCGTTCCCGACCCCCTACTCCCAGACCAAGCACGAGGGGCAGCGGGCGATCGAGGCCTGGGCGCGGCAGGGGCTGCCGGTCCGGACGGTCTATCCGGGGCTCGTCTACGGCCCGCCGGGGAAGAAGGAGGGGGCGAACGTCGTCCTCCGGCAACTCCTCCTCGGCCGGTTCCCGGTGCTCGTGGGCGCCAGCCGCCGATCGAGCTGGGTCTTCCTCGACGACGTGATCGAGGCGCTCGTGGCCGTCCTCGAGCGCGGCGCAGACGGCCGGGGGTACCTGCTCGCCGGCGAGGTGGTCACCACCCGCGAGCTCGCCCGGCAGGTGGCGGCGATCTCCGGCCGCCCCGCCCCCCGGCGCGAGCTCGGAGTCGGCACCGCCCGCCTCCTGCTCGCCCTCACCGCGCCGTTCTGGCATCTCACCGGCCGCAAGCCGCCGGTGCCCACGGCCCAGCTCGCCTCGCTCACCCGGCACTGGGCGTTCGACGACCGCCGCGCCCGCGAGGAGCTC
>JAKPUV010001015.1 GCA_029554925.1 Candidatus Hydrogenedentota bacterium
TGGAGCCCGCCGGGCTCACCGACCGCACGCGCAACCACGACCTCGTGTATCCCCCGCCCATGCCCGTGCTGCCGCCGGCGGCCCGCGGCGCGGAGGACGAGGTGGAGCGGGGCTTCGGCCCGGAGGACGCGGACACCCACGCCTGGCGCTGCTACCTCTGCAACCACAAGTTCGAGATTGACCAGGACAAGTGCATCCACTGCGACTGGTGCATCAAGGTCTCGCCCCGCGACTGCATCCGCCGCCTGGCCAGCCTGGAGCGCGGCCCCGACGGCGAGCCCGTCGCGTGGGAGGAGGTGCCCCCGGGCGACCCCGCCGCCGCCACCTACATCTGGATTGACAGCAACAACTGCATCCGCTGCGGCAACTGCATCAACATCTGCCCCGTCGACGCCATCTCCCTGCGCCGCATGGAGCGCTGCACGGGAACCTTCGGGGACGGGCAGTAGGCGCTGGGCGCCGCGGGAGGGGCGGCCCGTATTTCTGGAGCAGTCCAGAGTGAACCGCGGCCGCGCTTGCATGTTCGGATTCCGCTTCCCCGGAGGGGAAGAATATGAATAGCCGGAGGTGACCGAAGGGAACCTCCGGACAGCGTCCGGAGAACCACAACCCCGTAAGGGGTTGAATGTGTGTTTCCGGCGGACCGGTCGCGAACCCGTTCACATTCAACCCCGTCCGGGGTTGGGTTGTTTGCGCCGCGCGCACCGGAGGTTCCCTTCGGTCACCTCCGGCTATTCACATTTGTCCCCTTCGGGGACGTTTGCCCTGAAAAGCCTCGCGGACGGACATCGTACCCTCGCCATCACCATCGAAGAACTTGAGACGTCGGACATAGTCTTACTTTGCCTGCTCTACGGACGCGCGGGCGGCGTGTCTTCGCCGAGGAACCGGCCGGTCTCTTCGCGGAGGCGGGCCTCCAGGGTGTCGGCGCCGCCGCGCAGGAGGCGGTCGCGGGTCTCACGGCGGGCCAGGTGGTCCAGCGCCCGCGCGCGGCGGGCCGGGTCCGGGCACTCCCCCTTCAGGCGCGCCCGCTCGGCGCCGAGGGCAGCGGCGTACTCCCCCAGGATCTCCGGACAGGCCTCCGCCAGCTCGTCGCGCAGGGTGCGGCCCAGGGCGGGACACTCGCCCCCCGTGCAGACCGCCACCTGCACCGGACCGCGCCGGAACGTGGCGGTCGCGAGAACCGTGCAAAGCTCCGGCACGTCCACCACGTTGACCCACACCCGCGCGCGTTCGGCGTCCGCCGCGACGGCCGCGTTGGCCTCCGGGTCGTCCGTGGCGGCGACGGCGAGGAAGAAGGGGGTCAGGTCGCGCGGGGTGTACGGCTCCCGGACAAGATGGAGATGATCCGGATGCGCGGCGGCGAGCGCGTCGAAGGCGGGGGAGAACGCCGGGCTGACCGCAGTGACGCGGGCCTCCGCTTCGAGCAGGGTCTCCACCTTGCGCAGGGCGACCGCGCCGCCGCCAACCACCAGAACGTTCCGGCCGGTGAGATTCAGGAACACGGGCAGGTATCCCATGGGCGTCTCCTTTCAGGACGGGAACCGGCGCCGTCTTGGAGGTGGCATGGGCATCCTGCCCATGTGCCTTCCGCCCGCAGCCCACGGGCTGGAAGCCCGTGCCACCTCCAAGACGGTCCCGAATGTTCCAGCCGATATGCTAACCCGGTGTCTTGCCGCCGCGCAGGGTCACCACGTCGCCGACGACCAGGATGCCCGGCGGCGCGGCCCCGGCGGCCTCCGCGAGCGCGGCGATGTCCGCCAGGGTTCCCGTGACCACCCGCTCCCCCGGCAGGGTGCCGCTGGTGATGACGGCGGCGGGAGTTTCCCCGGCCAGCCCGCCGCGCCGCAGGCGCCCGGCGATCTTCGCCAGGTGTTTCAGGCCCATGAGCACCACCACCGTGCCGCCCGCCCGCGCCACGGCCTCCCAGTCCACCCGGCCTTCGCCGTCCGGGTCGCCGTGGCCGGTGACCACGGTGCAGACGGCGGCGAGCCCCCGGTGGGTGACGGGGATGCCCGCGCATCCGGGCACGGCGACGGCGGAGGTGACGCCGGGCACCACCTCGAAGGGGATGCCCGCCGCCGCGAGAAACAGGGCCTCCTCGCCGCCCCGGCCAAACACGAAGGGGTCGCCGGTCTTGAGGCGGCACACGCGCTTCCCGGCCCGCGCCAGCTCCGCCAGCAGGGCGTTGATGGCGTCCTGCGGCATGCAGTGATGTCCGCGCCGCTTGCCCGCGGGGATGAGCGCGGCGTCCGGCCGCGCCCGGGCGAGCAGCTCCGGGGAAATCATCTGGTCATGGACCACGGCGTCGGCCTGCCGGAGGCGCTCCAGCCCGCGCACGGTGAT
>JAKPUV010001033.1 GCA_029554925.1 Candidatus Hydrogenedentota bacterium
GTGTGCTCATCGCGCTCCCGGGGGCCGCCGGCGTTTCCAGTCCGCGCCCACCGCGTCGAGAGCATGATAAAGGACATCACCGACGGCCTTCAAACTCTCCGCGCGCACCTGTTCGAGGGTGTCGTCCGCCGTGCCCCGCAGCCGCCGGTCGGAAACCAGCGAGCCCCCGTAGGACGTGTCGGCCACCCCGAGCGAGGGCAGGCCCGCATCCCGGAAAGCCAGCAGGTCCCCGCCCACGGGCCGCTCCTGGTGGAGAAAGTGCGCGCCGTAGCCGAGCCGCAGCGCCGAGCGCCACACGGCATTTCCCAGCCACCGGGGCGCGCCGGGGTCCCGCCACACGCCCAGATAGGCGTCGCCGATCATGTCCACCGTGACCACCGCCGCCACCCGGTCGAAGACGCCCAGCTCCCGCAGATGCGCCGCAAAGGCCCGCCCCCCGGCGGGCGCGCCCTCCGGATCCTCCCCGGCGGGCAGCTCGCCGCCGTCGAGCCACACCAGCCACACCGAGCACCCCGGGCGCTCGGGGCCCAGCGCGCGCGCCATCTCCAGCAGCCACGCCGTGGCCGCCCCGCCCCCGTTCGCCCCGACCACGCGGGCGCCGTCCACATGCCGGGTGTCGTAGGAACCCGCCAACACGATGATTCCCTCCTCGTCGCCCCGGCACTCGGCGAACAGGTTCACCCCCCGGAGAGTCCCCGAGGCCCCCCCGGCCTCGAACGCCTGCTCCCGCACCGGGAGCCCCGCCGCGAGCAGCTCCGCCCGCAGGTACCCGCGCGCCGCTTCGGCGGCCTCCGACCCCGCCGGACGCGGTCCCAGCCCCACGACATGCTCCAAGTCGGCCCAGGCCCGGGCCTGATCAAAGGGCGACTGCGACCCGGCCACGCGCACCAGCTGCGACGCCGCCGGCTGCACGGCCTGCCGGAGCATGAGGGACACGGCCCACAGCAGCACGAACACGCCGATTCCGAAAACGGCGATGAACTTCACCGCCGGCGGGCCCTTTTGGTCCATGGTCCGGTCCCCGTTGGTCTTCGGCGGGCCCCGGAGGGGGGCCCCGCCGCAACAGCGTACCGCCCCGGCCCGTCCGGAGTCCAGCGGCGTGAAACCCGGCGCGGCCGGATGGTATGCTATCGCGCGTCCGCCGGGGGCGTCCCGGCGGCGGTTTTCGGTCGGCAGGGGCGGCTTTGTGCGCCGCCAACGCGGGGATCATTCCAGCCATGCGCAACCCGGGCATCATCGAGCGGTACAGAAGCCACATGCCGGTGTCCTCCGACACCTGCGTCATCACGCTGAACGAGGGGTCCACCCCGCTGGTCGCCGCGTACGCCCTGAGCGCCGCCATCCATCCCCGCC
>JAKPUV010001034.1 GCA_029554925.1 Candidatus Hydrogenedentota bacterium
GTGTGCTCATCGCGCTCCCGGGGGCCGCCGGCGTTTCCAGTCCGCGCCCACCGCGTCGAGAGCATGATAAAGGACATCACCGACGGCCTTCAAACTCTCCGCGCGCACCTGTTCGAGGGTGTCGTCCGCCGTGCCCCGCAGGCGCCGGTCGGACATGAGCGAGCCCCCGTAGGACGGGTCGGCCACGGCGAGTGACGGCAGGCCCGCATCCCGGAAAGCCAGCACACTCCGGCCCGCAGGCCGCTCCTGGTGCAGAAAGTGCCCGCCGTAGCCGAGCCGCAGCGCCGAGCGCCACACGGCGTTTCCCAGCCAGCGGGGCGCGCCGGGATCCCGCCAGACGCCCAGGTAGGCGTCGCCGATCATATCCACCGTGATCACCGCCGCCACCCGGTCGAATACCCCCAGCTCCCGCAGGTGCGCCGCAAAGGCCCGCCCCCCGGCGGGCGCGCCCGCCGGATCCGCCCCCGCTGGCAGTTCCCCGCCGTCGAGCCACGCCAGCCACACCGAGCACCCCGGGCGTTCGGGCCCCAGCGCGCGCGCCATCTCCAGCAGCCATGCCGTGGCCGCGCCGCCCCCGTTCGCCCCGACCACGCGGGCGCCGTCCACATGCCGGGTGTCATAGGAACCCGCCAGCACGATGATCCCCTCTTCGCCGCCCCGGCACTCGGCGAACAGGTTCACGAGCCGGAGGGGCCCCGAGGGGCCGTCGGCCTGGAACGCCTGTTCGCGCACCGGGAGCCCCGCCGCCAGCAGCTCCGCGCGCAGGTAGTCGCGCGCCGCGGCGGCCGCCTCCGACCCCGCCGGACGCGGCCCCAGCGCCACCACATGCTCCAGGTCGGCCCAGGCCCGGGCCGGGTCAAAGGGCGACCGTGACTCGGCCACGCGGACGAGCTGCGACGCCGCCGGCTGCACCGCCTGCCGGAGCATGAGGGACACGGCCCACAGCAGCACGAACACGCCGATTCCAAACACGGCGATGAACTTCACCGCCGTCGGGCCCTTTTGGTCCATGGTCCGGTCCCCGTTGGTCTTCCGCGGGCCCCCGGAGGGGGGCCCCGCCGCAACAGCCTACCGCCCCTGCCCGTCCGGAATCCAGCGGCGTGAAACCCGGCGCGGCCGGATGGTATGCTATCGCCCGGCCGCCGGGGGTGTCCCTGCGGCGGTTTTCGGTCGTCAGGGGCGGCGCCGCGCGCCGCCAACGCGGGGATATTCTCAGCCATGCGCAACCCGGGCATCATCGAGCGGTACAGAAGCCACATGCCGGTGTCCTCCGACACCTGCGTCATCACGCTGAACGAGGGGTCCACCCCGCTGGTCGCCGCGTACGCCCTGAGCGCCGCCATCCATCCCCGCC
>JAKPUV010001337.1 GCA_029554925.1 Candidatus Hydrogenedentota bacterium
CGCTCGCGGAAGGCCGGGTCCAGCCCGCCGCCGTGCATGAGCCGGTTCAGGGTGCGGCGGTTCGCCGCAAGGAAGCGCAGGTCGTCGAAAAAGTCCCCGGGGCCGGCATAGGTGCGTTTGCGGAAGGGCTTCATGGGGCGGCCGCCTCCGGCGGGGCCTCGCCCGGCAGCGGAATCCGCACCGCCGGAAAGGGGGCGTCCGCGAGCTGGAACGAGAACGCATGCGCCTTCTTGGGCGCGTAGAAGACCCGGGGGCGCAGGTCAAACAGCCCCACGCGCGGCGGCGCGGGCGGCGTGGAGGCCGCCTCCACCCCTTCGGCCGTCCGCACCTCGGGCGGGTACGGCTGCGTCACCGTGAAGGCGAAACCGTCCGGGCTGTACTCCGTCACCGCCACCTTCGCGGCGGGATACTCCACATCGCACCACGCCAGGGCGCGCACGTCCAGCGCGGGCCCGAAGGGCGTGTCCTGCGAGACACTCCTGGCATAGAACAGGGGGGCGAAGCCCGCGTATCCGATGTCCGGCGCGACCACCAGCGTCTCCCCCGGATGCTGCGCGGCCAGCGCCTCCGCCGTCCGCCGGAACTCCCGCAGCCGCTGCCCCGCCGACACCCACTGGAGGTTCACGATCCCGTGCAGGACCATCAGTCCCACACACAGCGCCGTGCTCAGCGCCACCGCCGGCTTCCGCCACCGCGGATGCCGCAGCAGCGCCGCAAAGACCCCCGCCGCCGCGATCCCCATAAACGCCGTCGCCAGCGTCAGACGCCCGCCGTTCGCGAAATGCACCGGGTCCACGGGCCAGGTCAGGGGCAGGCCAAACAGACCCGGGGGGTCTGGATAGAAAGACGCCAGCGCGAGAATCCGCGACAGCCCGTTCCAGAGGGAGAGCACCCCCACAGACAGAAGCCCAAGCGAGAGCGCCGGACTCTTGGCGCGCGAGACCACCCATATCCCCAGCCCCCCCGCCGCCAGCACCCCCGCCGCCGCCAGCGCGGGGTGCGTCTCCAGCGCGGCCCGGGTCTCCGGGAGAATCCCCAGGGGATACAGCAGCAGCCCTACCGCCGCGAAGGGGTGCGCGCAAAGGGACAGCACGTCGGTCAGCGTCGGCACCACTTCAAAGAAGACCACCCACGCACAAAAGCCCGCCGCGGAAAGCAGGAGAAACAGAGCCAGCAGGGCGCGCACAGGCCGAAAGCCGCCGCGTTCCCCGCGCGGCACAACAAACGCATCCCAAAGAAAGGGCAAAGCGAGCACGGTCAGTCCGGCGCCCGTGCCCCCATGGACAAACCCGGCGCCAACCACCAGCAGCGCCATGGTGCCCGCATCCCAGACCAGCCCCTTCCCCCGGGATAACGGCCGCGTCGCGTACATCAGCAGCCCCCCGAGGCATGCGGCGGTGGGAATGAGCTCCAGGGTCGCCCCGGACAGCATGAGGACGGCCTCGGCCTTCACCGGGTGCGCCATGAAGACCACCGCAGCCACGGAACCCAGCCACCACGGCCCGCGTGTGGCCAGCCGTGTCAGGAAGAACACGAGGACCATGCAGAGGTAGAGCAGCAGCAGGGCCACCACATGGTAGACCGGCGCGGGCACGGACTCCCCGCCCAGCAACCGCCACCATGTGAAGAAGAGGTCCTCGGGGTACTTCCCGGCAAGCCATTCAAGGTCCCGGCCCATGGGGGGCAGGACAACGGTCCACCCCATGACGAGGAGGAGATAGACCGCGT
The DNA here is from genome assembly GCA_029554925.1 of Candidatus Hydrogenedentota bacterium. GTDB lineage: Bacteria > Hydrogenedentota > Hydrogenedentia > Hydrogenedentales > CAITNO01 > JAAYBR01. The sequence continues at coordinate 1,729 of JAKPUV010001337.1, forward strand.
CGAGCAGGAGAAATTTCATCCCGTGCCCCTCGCGGAAGGACAGCGGCCCTTCCTGTGGCGTCCCGTTGGTCATGCGGGAAGTATATGCACGCCGCCC
>JAKPUV010001057.1 GCA_029554925.1 Candidatus Hydrogenedentota bacterium
GTGGCGCTGCTGAGGCTGATGGGGCTGTAGGCGTTGACCGCCGGGTCGTCGGTGCCGGCCAGGTTGAAGCCGAGCATGGCCGTCGGCAGCGTGTCCACGCCGACGTACTGCTTGAGCAGGCGGGCCGCCCAGGCGTCGGGGGCGTTGAGCAGCCGCTCGGGCCGCCAGTCCTCGAGGCGGGGGAACACGCCGCGCGGGAGGGTGTCCTCCACGATCATCCAGCGGCCGCGCTCGACGGCGTTGCCCGCGCCGACCCCGATCCCGTAGGGATAGTCCGGCACGGTCAGCTGGCCGAGGCCGCGCTCGCGGTCGAGGTAGGCCCCGTGGCCCTTGCGCAGGGTCAGCGCATTGCCGCTGCTGCTGATAATCTGGTAGCGGCCGCCGTAGTTGTCCACCAGCCACTTCCCGGCCAGGTTGCCGGCAAGCGGGCCGAGCCGCGGGTTGTCCACCACGAACACATAGACGTCGTCGGCGTAGGAGGCCTCGGCGCCGCTGGATCCGGGCAGGTTGTACGGCTGGTTGGGCAGCGCCCCCTCGCTCGCGAGGTAGCAGCGGCTGGTGTTGCCCCAGTTGAGGACCGACCGTCCGCCCTGGTACCCGGACCAGGTGGAGTAGCGCGGCAGGGCCGGCTGCGACGGCGGATCGGGCCAATAGCTCGACCGCGGCTCCTGAAGCAGGTCGTCCAGCCCGTCGCCCTCCAGCTTGAAGGGGACCGTCTCAAAGGCGTAGTGGGTCGAGATCCACTCGCCCGCGCCGCGGAACGAGTCGAAGTAGTCGGGGATCATGAACGGGTTGTGGCGGTGGAAGAAGCGCAGCTCGCCGATGCCGTAGAAGTCCACCAGATCCTCCGCCCGAAAACCGTCCCAGATGAACGAGAGGGGGCCCGGAGGGTAGTACTCATAGCCAGGCACGTCAATCAGGTCGGTGTTCATGAAGGCCGGATCGGTCCACAGGGAGATAGCGGTGCGGCCGTTCCACTGGGCGTCCAGGGCGAAGGGGTAGAAGTCGAAGGAGTCGAGCGACTGGCCCGCCATGGCGGGGGTCACTTTCGCCCACCGGTTGTCGGTGGCGTAGGTGAGCACCAGGTCCTGCACCTCGGCGCCGCAGCGCACCGCCTTCACCGTGTCCCGGTTGTGGGTGCGCTCGGTCCACCAGGCGTACTCCCGCTTCACCGTGTACGAGCAGGGGAAGTCGGTCGGGTCGCAGACGATGTCCTGCGCCGGGGAGTTCTGGTAAAACGCGATGGTGTCGGCGATGATGTCCTTCTCGTCGGCCTTGGCGACGGCCTTGTCGGGATAGGGCTCGATGAGTTCCCCGTTGATCGTGATGCCGTTCCGGTAGTCGTACAGCAGCGTGCCCTGGATGTTCATCAGCAGGCCGCCGTCCCATCCGCCCAGCGCGCCTTTCGGGTTCCACCGGCGCGGCTGGATGAGGCAGCGCGTGTCGCCGCCCAGGTTCAGGCCGACGCCGTCGCCCGCGACGCCCGAGACGTCCTGGAAGCCGCTGTCGGCGCGCATGACGACGAAGTAGTCCATCCTCGGCGGAAAGCGCATGAGGACGTTGTCGTCCGCGATGGCGTCCGGCGTCGCCTCCATCGCGCCCGTGGGGGTGTCGCCGGGGTTGCGCCGGCGGCCGTTGACAAACCCGAGGTTGATGGTCCACCACGGGTCGCCCCCGCCCGGAGGGAAGGGCTCGTAGCCCCACTGGACGATCCCCGGAAGGATGGGCTGGGTCTCGCCGAGGCTGCCCGGCAGGTAGGGGCTCATGGGATAGTCGGTGAAGGTCACGCCCGTGGTGCCCGTGGGCGTGGGCGGGTCAAACTGGCCGTTGCCGTTGGTGTCGTGCCACAGCCACAGCCCGTTGAAGGCGTAGTCCTCCCCGTTGGCGCTGTTCCCGTCGTCCCTGCGGACAGTGGTGAACTTTTCCAGACCCTCGCGCGGGTCAAAGCCGCCGTTTCCAGGGGGGCCGAAGGGGTCGCCCCCCACGTCCGTGAGGGCGAGGGACAGGAGCGTGGGCTGGGGCGAGCCGCCCCAGCCGGGAAGCCCGTGGGCGTCAATGCCCAGCAGGGGCACCCAGGACTCCACGGAGAAGAGCTGGCGCATGTCCACGGCCTCGCCGATGAGGGCCTGCAGGGACGCGCTGGCGAGGTCCCAGCGCGGCCGCACAAACTGCTCGAGCGGCGTGTACACGGACGGCTGGTCGTTCCAGCAGTTGTACCGCCCCTCGAGAAGGGCGCCGCGCACGTCGAACACGCCGAAACTGGAGGAGTAGGCCTCCTCTGGGGCCAGAATTTCCCCGGCGGGAAAGTCGGGATTGTAGGTGTCCACCAGCGAGCCGTCGTCCTTG
>JAKPUV010001338.1 GCA_029554925.1 Candidatus Hydrogenedentota bacterium
GGAGATGCTCGGCCACGCCTTCGCCGAGGCGGACCGGCTGGGCCTCGAAATCGCCCTGGCCGCCGGACCGGGATGGTGCGGCACCGGCGGACCGTGGGTGAAGCCGGAGCAGTCCATGCAGCATCTGGTCGCCTCCGAAACGCCCTTCACCGGCCCCGGGCGCTTTGACGCCGTGTTGCCGCAGCCCAAGCCGCGCACACCGTACTTCGGCGAGGGCACGCTCACACCGGAGTTGCGGAAACTCTGGGAGGGGTTCTACGAGGACGTCGCCGTGCTGGCATTCCCCGCCCCGGCGGAGGGCACGCGGATCGCCGACCCGGACGAAAAGGCGCTGTACCGCCGCGACCCGTACTCGTCCATGCCCGGCGTGAAGCCCTTCCTCACGGCGCCCGCCGACCCCGGCACCGCCCCCGCGGACCAGTGCGTGCCGCAGGACGGGGTCGTGGACCTCACGGCGATGCTCGCGAAGGACGGGCGGCTGGTGTGGGACGCGCCGGAGGGCGCGTGGACCATCCTCCGTTTCGGACGCACGATCACCGGCCAGACCACCCGCCCAGCGCCCCTGCCCGGACTGGGCCTGGAGTCGGACAAGTTTGACCCGGCGGCGCTGGACGCCCATTTCGCCGCCTACATCGAAACCCTGATGGACCATGCCGGCGCGCCGAAGAATCCCGGACGGGGGCTGACCACCCTCCACTTTGACAGCTGGGAGATGGGCGCGCAGAACTGGTCGGCGGACTTCGCCGCCGCCTTCGAAAAAAGCCGCGGATATCCCCCCCTGCGCTTCCTGCCCGCCCTCACGGGCCGCGTGGTGGACAGCGTGGAGGTGACCGAGCGCTTCCTGTGGGACCTGCGGCAGGCCGCGCAGGAGCTGGTCATCGAAAACCATGTGGGCCGCCTGCGCGGGCTGGCCGCCAAGCGCGGGCTGGCCTTCTCCAGCGAGCCCTACGACCTCAACCCCTGCTCCAACATGGAGATGGGCGCGGTCGCCGACGTGCCCATGTGCGAGTTCTGGTCGAAGGGCTTCGGTTTCAGCACCGAATTCAGCTGCATCGAGGCGGCGTCCACCGCGCACACCACCGGAAAGGCCGTGGTGGCCGCCGAGGCCTTCACCGCCGCCCCCGGCGAGGACTGGCGGCAGCACCCCGCCTCCATGAAGGCCCAGGGCGACTGGGCCCTCTGCGCGGGCATCAACCGCTTCGCCTTCCACCGCTACCAGGCGCAGCCCTGGCTCGACCGCTTCCCCGGCATGAGCATGGGGCCCTACGGCGTCCACTGGGAGCGCACGCAGACCTGGTGGGGCATGGCGGGCGCCTACCACCGCTATCTTGCCCGCTGCCAGCACCTGCTGCGCCGGGGACTCTTCGTCGCGGACATCCTCTACCTCGCCCCCGAGGGCGCGCCCCACGTGTTCCGCCCGCCCAGCTCCGCCCTGACCGGAGACCTTCCGGACCGGCGGGGGTACAATTTTGACGGCTGCGCCCCCGGCGTCTTCCTGGAACGCGCCGCTGTGGAGGACGGGCGGATCGTCTTCCCCGACGGCATGAGCTACCGCCTGCTCGTGCTGCCGCGCTTTGACACCATGACGCCCCGCCTCCTCCGCAAGATCGCGGAAATGGTTGAGAACGGGGCGACGGTGATCGGAGCGCCGCCGCGCAAATCGCCGAGCTTGGTGGACTACCCGCAGTGCGACGAGGAGGTGAACGAGCTTGCGGTGCGGCTGTGGGGGGAGGGGGCGTCCGAGCCGGAGCGCGCGGTCGGCAGGGGCCGGGTCCTCCTGGACGCCGCCGCCTTCCAGCCTTTCGAGGAGAAACCGCTCGCCGCGGCCCGGTGGATCTGGCACGCCGAGGGCAGCCCCGCCGTCGCCGCGCCCGCCGGAAAACGCCTCTTCCGGCATGCGTTTGAGATCGAAGCCGGGGCCGTTGTCCAGTCGGCGCGCGCCTTCATGACCGCCGACAACAGCTTTGAGCTGTTCGTGAACGGACGGTCCGCAGGCACGGGGAACAACTTCAACGTCACGCAGGTGATGGAGGTGGGCACCCTGCTCCAGTCCGGCGCCAATTACCTCGAGGTGGCCGCGGGCAACGGCGACGACAACCCCAACCCCGCCGGGCTCATCGGCGCGCTGCACATCGTCCTCGCCGACGGAAGCGCGCGGGTCATCGCCACGAACGGGGATTGGATCAGCGCGCGGGAAGAGGACGGCGCCTGGACCCCCGTCATGGACCTGGGGCCGCAGGACATGGCCCCGTGGAACCTGAAGGGGCTCGCCCCGTGGCAGCGCGAGCT
>JAKPUV010001076.1 GCA_029554925.1 Candidatus Hydrogenedentota bacterium
CACGGTTCCGCTGACCCGCGAGTTCCTTTATGTCATCTACGACCAGAAAAAGAAGGTCTTCTATCCCGTGGGGGATGTCGGCGCGGACTGCTGGGCCCTCGGCTGGGGCTATCCCTGGTTCCCGGACCCCGGTTTCTTGAAGGAGGGCTGGAAGCACATCTGTACCAGGGCCAAGTGGGTCACCCCGGCGAAGGGACAGGCCTACGCTGTGAACAACAAGGTTATCGGCTGCTGCGGCGGCGGGTCGCTGAGCGTGGCCAACAGCTTCATTCCCTTGGCGGGCGTGCAGGCGGAGGGCAAGGATTCGCCGCAGGCCCGGAAGGTGCTGAACTGGCTGGAGGCCACGTATGGCAAGGCGCTGGACACGGACGGCGACGGGCACAACGAGAGCTATTTCTACAACGTGTGCCAGAAGCACTACATCTCGGCCACGGGACTCATCGCGGCGGCCCTGGCGACGGACGGCGACTCCCTGCGGACGCTCTACCGCACGCCGCGCACGGAGATTCTGGCTGCACCCACCCTAGCCGCGGTGGATTACCCCAACGTATACGTGCGCGCCGCTGAGTACCGGGCGCCGGTGCTCCGGTTTGTTGTCCTGAAAGGGACGCCGTCCTTTTCGGGAAAGACGGAGTTCCGGTGCGAGAAGATCACCGGCCCGGCCACGGTGCTGCGGGACGGCAAGGAGTGGGCCGAAGTCGCCCGGGAGGGTGATATCCTGCTCATCCGGAGCGATGTGGACGCGGAGCATGTCTTCGAGGTGCGTTGCGGGGCGGCCGGCTCCTGACGAGTGGGGGCGCGGACCATGCGGGCGTTAAATTGACTGGCCGGGGGGGCGCTGGTAGGCTGGTCTGGGCCCGGGCAATGCCTGATTCCGGGCCGGATCATGAAAGGGTCGGCCTTTGAAGATACGCAGGGCAGTGATCACGGCGGCGGGGCGCGGGGCGCGGCTGTATCCCGTGGCGGACACGGTGCAGAAGGCGATGCTTCCGCTGGTGGACCGGGACGGGCTGGCGAAGCCGCTGGTCCAGATCATCGCGGAGGAGGCGATCCGCGGCGGGGTGGAGGAGGTGTGCATCGTTTGCGCGCCGGGGGACGAGGCGCAGTACCTGCGGCAGCTCCGGCTGCTGCGGGAGAACCTGCGGGGCGCGTGCGGGGGCGCGGGCTGGGCCTGCGAGCAGGCGGCCCGGCTGGAGGACCTGATCCCCCGGCTGTCGTTCGCCGTGCAGGAGGAGCCGCTGGGCTACGGCCACGCGGTGTGGTGCGCGCGGGACTTCGTGGGCAAGGAGCCGTTTCTGCTGCTGCTGGACGACCATCTCTACATCTCGGCGCTGGCGGACCGGCGCTGCGCGGAGCAGGTGATCCGGCTGGCGGAGCAGGAGGACGCGGCGGTGTCGGCGGTGCAGTCCACGCACGAGCGGCATGTGGGGCGCTACGGCACGGTGAGCGGGCGGCGGATGCCGGACCTGGACGGGGTCTACCAGATCGAGCGGATTCTGGAGAAGCCCTCGGTGAGCCAGGCGGAGCTGCTCCTGCAGACGCCGGGGCTGCGGACGGCGCATTACCTCTGCTTCTTCGGGATGCACGTGCTGCCGCACCGCATTTTTGACATTCTGGGCGAGGGGCTGGCGGCGCGCGGCGGTGCGGAGCTTCAACTTACCCCGGCGCTCCAGGAGCTGGCCAACCGCGAGCGCTGCCTGGCGCTGGAGGTGGCGGGCATCCGCTACGACATCAGCGCGAAGTTCGGTCTGATGCAGGCGCAGATCGCCCTGGGCGCGGCGGGCATGGACCGCGACGGCGTGCTGCGCGCGATCATCGAGCTGCTGGCCGAGACGGACCGGCCCGGGGGGCCGGGTACGGCATGAGCGGCATGAACCCCTTCATCGAGACGATCACCAGCCGGGACCCGGCGCTGCGCAACCGCTCCTTCCGCTCGCTGTGCGCGGGGCTGGAACCGGAGGCCCTGCTGGCGGCGTGCGACGAGCTGGACCGGTTCCGCCGCGGGGCGGAGAACCTGTACGAGCGCGTGCGCGCGGCGCTCTTCCTTCACGCGGCGCACCGCTTCTTCCTTCAGGAGTCCCCGGCCTTCCCCGCCTCGGGCGCGATTCCGCCGGAGGGTTTCGACGCGCTGCTCGCGCGGCGCTTCGAGGAGGCCGTGGGAGCCTTCACGGCGGCGATGCGGCGGGACGGGCTGAACGGGGCGCTGTCCAGCGCGCTGGCGCAGGCCTATCACCAGCTTGCGTTCCAGACCCTGAGCGACCAGGTGCGGCGGAGTGTCCGCGCGAGCCGGGGCAACCAGTGGATGTTCCGCGTGGGCCACGCCGACGACCATCCGGTGCGCGTGCGGCCGGAGCTGCTGCGGCGGGGCGACGGGGGGCTCTTCCCGGTGCTCATGGAGACGACGCCGGTGCGGCTGGACCTCAGCCACAGCGGGTGGTCGGACATCTTCTTCCTGGGGATGGACTACCCAGAGGGCGCGCGGGTGCTGAACATTTCCGTGGACCTGGGGGTCCACGGGCGCGACGAGGGCGTGCGGCCGCCGATCGCGGCGTATGTGCGTGTGATCCCCGAGCCGCTCCTGCGGCTGACCAGCGTGGACCTGGAGGCCACGAAGGACGTCACCGAGCTGCGCGACCTGTTCAATTTCGGCAACGACTACCTGAGCCTGCTGAAGGCGGGCGTGATCGCGTCGGGCCTCGTGCCGCCGTCGCTGGAGGGCACGCACCAGCCGCTGGCGCGGGTGATGGAGCGGGTGGCCGGGCCGGGCATGGGTGTCGAACTGGTCACGCGGGTCAACGACATCCCCAAGGGCTCGCGGCTGGCCGTGTCCACGAACATGCTGGTGTCCATCATCAGCGCGCTCATGCGGGCCACCGGCCAGACCGGTTGTCTGGAGGGGGGGCTGCACGAGGAGGAGCGGCGGCTGGTGGCGTCGCGGGCGATTCTCGGCGAGTGGCTGGGCGGCTCCGGGGGCGGGTGGCAGGACTCCGGCGGCACCTGGCCGGGATTCAAGGTGATCGAGGGGGCGGAGGCGGTGGAGGGCGACCCCGAATTCGGCGTGAGCCGCGGTCGGCTCCTGCCGCGCCACCGCATCCTCGGGGAGGGCGACCTGCACCCGGAGATTGCGGAGCGGCTGGCGGCGTCGTTGGTGCTCATCCACGGCGGCATGGCGCAGAACGTCGGGCCCATACTGGAGATGGTGACGGAAAAGTACCTGCTGCGCGGCGAGGCGGAGTGGCGCGCGCGGGGGGACACGGCGGAGATTTTCAACGGTATCCGCGCGGCCCTGCGCGACGGCGACATCCGCCGGCTGGCGCAATGCACCACGCGGAACTGGAACGGCCCCCTGAAGACGATCATCCCCTGGGTCACCAACCGGTTCACGGAGACGATCATCCGCCGCGCGGAGGAGGCGCTGGGGGACGACTTCTGGGGCTTCCTCATGCTCGGCGGCATGTCCGGCGGCGGCATGGCCATGTTCGTCGCGCCGGAGCGGTGCGCCGCCTTTCGCGGCGAGATTCTGCGGATCATGCGGGAAACCAAGGCCGAGCTGGAGGACGCCCTGGCCTTTGCCATGGACCCCGTGGTCTACACCTTCGACATCAACCGCGACGGCACGACCGCGCGGCTTCTGACGGACGACGCGGCCCTCCTCCCGGGACGCTACTACGGGCTCCAGATTCCCGAGCTGATCCGGCGCAGCGCCGAGGAGTCCTCGCGCCTGCGCCGTGTGGAGCTGGACCGCTTCACCGCGCGGGACGGCGCCCCCGGCGAGTCCCAGCGCCTCCTGCGCCGCATGGTTGCCGGGCTGTTCAACGTCTCCGGCGCGGCGGCGGGGAGCGAGCGCGCCGAATGGGACGCCGAGGCCGCGCGCGTCAAGGCGGAGAACGGCTTCGACGAGATCCAGCACGAGCAGATGCGCGCCGACATCCAGCATGGCCGCATCGGCCTGGCGCACAACCGCCTGCCCGTGGACACGCGGATC
>JAKPUV010001085.1 GCA_029554925.1 Candidatus Hydrogenedentota bacterium
CCGGGAACTCGTGTAGAGACGCGGGCAAGAGAGGGGGGCCCGAACGTAGACGCGGCATCTTGCCGCGTTCTTTGGGTCAATAGAAGGACGCAAGAACGCGGCAAGATGCCGCGTCTACGTTTGGCGGCTCCCCAACGCTTCCTGAAAACCATCCACAGCCGCCGACATTGCGGCGTTTCAGGGAATACGAGGGACCACCCGCTCAGGACCGCAGCTTGCGGTTGTCCACAACGCGGACGGCCTTGCCGACGGAGCGCTCGATGGTCTTGGGGGCGACCAGTTCCACGGTGACGTGGATGCCCGTGTAGGCCTGTATCTTGCGGTCAATGCGGTCGCGCAGGGCCTGCATTTCGCTCATCTTGTCGGAGAAGAACTCGGGGCGCACCTCCACCTTCACCGAGACCTCGTCCAGGTTGTTCGGCCGGTTCACCTCGATGAGGTAGTGCGGCGCGGCGCCCTCGACGGCCAGCAGGGCCTCCTCGATCTGGGAGGGGAACACGTTGACCCCGCGGATGATGAGCATGTCGTCCGTGCGGCCGACCACGCGGCCCATCCTGCGGCTGGTGCGGCCGCAGGCGCAGGGGCAGGGGTCCAGCGCGGCGATGTCGCGGGTGCGGTAGCGGATCATGGGCATGGCCTCGCGGGTGAGCGCCGTGATCACCAGCTCGCCGTAGGCGTAGTCCTCCACGGGCTCCAGCGTGTCCGGGTCAAGGCACTCCACGAGGAAGTGGTCCTCCTGAAGGTGCATGCCCGAACGTGCGGCGCACTCGCCGCTGACGCCCGGCCCGATGATCTCGCTGAGGCCGTAGTTGTTGAACGCGAGGATGTCCAGCTCGCGCTCGATCTGGGCGCGCATGTCCTCGGTCCACATCTCGCCGCCGAAATGGGCGAATTTCAGGCTGAGTTCCCGGGGGTCGAGGCCCATGGAGCGGCAGACCTCGGCGATGTTCAGGGCGTAGCTCGGCGTGCAGATGAGCACCTCGGGCTGCAGGTCGCGCATGAGCATGATCTGGCGGCTCGTGTTGCCCGACGCCGCCGGGATGATCGCCGCGCCCACCCGCTCGATGCCGTAGTGGAGGCCGAACCCGCCGGTGAACAGGCCGTAGCCGAAGGACACCTGCACGGTGTGCTCCGGGCGCAGCCCGCCGGCCACGAGGAACCGGGCGCAGAGCCCCGCCCACATGTCCAGGTCGTTCCTCGTGTAGCCGACGAAGGTGGGCATGCCCGTGGTGCCGGAGGACCCGTGGATGCGCGCCAGCTCCGCGCGGGGCACCGCGCACAGCCCGAGGGGATAGTTGTCCCGCATGTCCGACTTGTTCGTGAAAGGCAGCCGGCGCAGGTCGTCCAGCGTCTTGATGGATTCCGGCGTGATCCCCTCCTTCTTGAAGAGGGACGCGTAGAACGGCACCTGACCGGCGCGGGCGACGGTCTCGCGGAGCCGCTGGAGCTGGAGCGCGTGCAGGTCGGCGCGCGGCATGGTCTCGGCGGGGTCGAAGATGCGGTTCTCGTAGGGGAACTCGGTGCTCATGCGTGCAGAACCTCCGGTCCGGCGCGCGCGCCGGCGGGTTGCTTCGGGAAACGGGGTCCGGGCTTCGGGTCAGCCCCCGGCGCGGTCGTAGAGCTCCACGCCGCCGATGACGTTGATCCCGTTGTCCTGGAGGACCTGGATGGCCGCGTCGGCGTCGTTGAACCGGAACACGAGCACCGCCTTGTCCCCCGAGCGGAACGTGAAGGCGTACATGTACTCAATGTTCAGCCCGGCCTTCTCGATCACCTCGAGAATGGTCGCCAGGCCGCCCGGACGGTCCTCGACCTCCGTGGCGACCACCTCGGTGACCGTGACCACGCAGCCCGCCCCGGTCAGGACGTCGCGCGCCTTCTCCCAGTCGCGGACGATCAGGCGCAGGATGCCGAACTGCTGGGTGTCGGCCAGGGACAGGGTCACGATGTTGATGCCCGCCTCGGCGAGGCGCCGGCAGGGGTCGCTCAGACGGCCGGGCTTGTTTTCCATGAACATGCTCAACTGCGGGATTTTCATGTCGCCTCCTTGCTCTTGTTCCTCAATGCCGGGGTTGCCGCGGACGCCGGTCGCCCGGCGCGGCGGGTCATTTCTTCCGCTGGTCTATGACGCGCTTGGCCTTGCCCTCGCTGCGGGCGATGGTGTTGGGCTCCACGAGCCGCACCCTCACGCGGATGTTGATGATGCGCTCGATGGCCGCGCTGATCTTCTTCGCCAGCCCCTCCACCGCCGCGATGCGGTCGCTGAAGATCTCCGGCGTCATCTCCACATGCACCTCCATGTCGTCCATCGTCCCGTCGTTCGTCAGCACGATGACGTAGTGCGGCGCCGTGCCCTCGACGGACAGCAGCGCCTCCTCGATCTGGGAGTGGAACACGTTGACGCCGCGGAGGATCAGCATGTCGTCGCTGCGGCGCGAGATGCGGCGGATGCGCCGGATCGTGCGCCCGCAGGGGCACGGCTCAGCGTAGATGGACGTGATGTCGCGGGTGCGGTAGCGGATCATGGGCATGGCCTGCTTGCTGAGCGTCGTCAGCACCAGCTCGCCCTCCTGCCCGTCCGGCAGCGGATCCAGCGTCTCCGGGTCCACGATCTCCGGGTAGAAGTGGTCCTCGAAGATGTGCAGCCCGTTCTGGTGCGCGCACTCGTTGCCCACGCCCGGCCCGATGATCTCGGACAGGCCGTAGATGTCGTAGGCCTTGATCCCCGACTCCGCCTCGACGCGCTTGCGCATCTCCTCGGTCCACGGCTCCGCGCCGAACACGCCCGCCTTCAGGGGCAGGTCGCGCAGCTCGATCCCCATCTCCCGCGCCCGCTCGATGATGCGCAGGAAGTAGCTCGGCGTGCAGCAGATCGCCGTCGTCCCGAAGTCCTTCATCACCATGATCTGCCGGTCCGTGTTCCCCCCGGAGATCGGGATCACCGTCGCCCCCAGCGCCTCCGCGCCGTAGTGCGCCCCCAGCCCGCCCGTGAACAGGCCGTAGCCGTAGCCGTTCTGGATCACGTCGCCCCGCTGGAGACCGCACGCCGCGAACGACCGCACCATCACGCTCGCCCAGACCTTCAGGTCCTCCTGCGTGTACGCCACCACGATCGGCTTGCCCGTCGTGCCGCTGGACGCGTGCAGCCGCACCACCTCGCTCATCGGGCTGGCGAACAGCCCGAAGGGGTAGGTGTCCCGCAGGTCCGTCTTCACGGTGAACGGTATCTTCGCGATGTCCGCCAGGCACTCGATGTCCGCGGGCGTCAGACCCCGCGCGTCCATCCGCTCCCGGAACAGCGCCACGTGCTCGTAGGCCCGCCGCACCACCGCCTGAAGCCGGTGCAGCTGCAGCTGCCGCAGCTGCGCCGCCGGCAGGTAATCCATCGCGCTCGCCGGATGAAAACCGCACCCGGGATCGTGCCAGAACTCCATCATGCCCTGATTCCTTTCCTGAGAAGTTGTCCCTGCGCGGAGGCCGCCGCGCCCGCAAACCCGACAAAACCGCGCCCCCCGGCGGATCGAAACCCGGGCCGGACGGCTGTTTTAGTATAGCGGCGGCTTCCCCCCTGTGCAACCCGATTCCAAGATTCTGTCATAACTGCGGAAATCCGGGGAAAAGACCCGCCGCCGGTGCTTATTCGCTTTTCCCCGCCGTGTCCACGCTGTTTTTTCGCACGTATCTCACCAGATCCGTCACCACCGCGCCGAACCATATGGGACTGCTCTCGATCATCCAGGGGAGGAACATTTCGCACTCCACCGTGTCCCGCTGAAGAACTTTCGAGCCCAGGTATGTGATGATGGCCGGAATACCCACGCAGAGGGTGTATTTGAAGCGATTCAGGCGCGTTTTGTTCATGAACCGGGGCTACTCCCGCTCTTCTTTCAGGAAAAGCACGGTCATCACCACAAGCATGATGACGGCGAGGAAAAGGAAGAACACTCTCGCCGCCCCATTGCCCGAAACGGCGGACAAAACCATCGAAAGGCACATGAGTATCTGCGCCACCCGGCGATTTCTCGTCATGCGCTTTTCCTCACGCCGAACCCGTGCCGGTCCTGGCGGGCGCGCATCCCCCCACCGGCATGCGCCATTCTGCCGCCCAACACCGTCCCCGGCGGACACGCTTTCAACGGAGCCCGGGTACCGTTGCCGCGCCGCACCCTGGAGAACATGGGTTTTCGTGCCGTCTGTGCCATGGATACACTTCCTGAACAGCAGGCTAGCACATCCTGTGTGGGTTGTCAATCTCCAGAGTGGTTCGGCAGTGGCGTTTGATCCTGGGAACCTCTTCTGCCGCGGCCCCGCACGGGCATGCCTGCGGACCGCCACGGTAGCGGGACAAACCCCTCACCGCCGTCCGCCCCCTCCCTCTGCGAAAATCTGCGCCATCTGCGGACCGCGCCCCCCCCTAATTTGACCTCCGGCGGCTTCTGTGGTAGACTCTTGGAGACTGTTAGCACTCTCGCGCACTGAGTGCCAAACCGTGCCGCCGGCAACGGTTGCCGCGCGGACGGAGGGCGTGCGCAACAGGACGCGGGCAGCGCCATGCAAAATCATCCGGAACTGACGGATCGCGAGCGGGAGATCCTGCACGCCGTGGTGAACAGCTACATCACCTCGGCGGAGGCGGTGGGCTCCCGGACCGTCGTCAAGCGGTTTGGCATGGAGATCAGCCCGGCCACGGTGCGCAACGTGATGGCCGACCTGGAGGAGATGGGGCTGCTGGAGCAGCTCCACACCAGCTCGGGCCGGGTGCCCACGGGCGCGGGCTACCAGTACTACATTGACCATCTGATGCGCGTGCAGGAGCTGACCCTGCGCGAGCGGCGGCGGATCGAGGAGGAGTTGTCGGAGCGCCTGGACGACGCGGACGGCGTGCTCCGCCGGGCGAGCCACCTGCTGGCGCTGGTGTCGCACCATGCGGGCCTCGCGGAGACCCCGGCGGACACGGCGGCGGTGGCGATGCGGGTGGACCTCGTGCGCGTGGGGCCGGCGAAGCTGGCCATGCTGGTGGTGGACAATTTCGGGCGGGTGCGCTCGGTGATGGCCCAGGTGGCCTCGCCGATGGGCGACGCCGAACTGGAACAGTTGAACCGGTTCATGAACGAGCATCTGCACGGCGCGCCGGTGGACCAGCTTTCGGTCCGCGTGGAGGAGCGCCTGCGGGTGTATCTCGACGAGCAGCGGCGGCTGGCCCAGCGCGCGCTGGAAGTGCTGGAGCTGCTGCCCCGGCGCCCCCAGGGCATGCTCATCGTGGAGGGCACCTCGCAGCTGCTGGAGCAGCCCGAGTTTCAGGAC
>JAKPUV010001090.1 GCA_029554925.1 Candidatus Hydrogenedentota bacterium
AAGTGCGACAGGCGTTTCCGCGTCCACGCGGAACCTGCGGAATGGTAGCAATCCCCGCGAAAAATGTCAAACCGCGCGGGGCGGAGCGGCGGCATGCCGGGGAGTGCGGGCGCTTGCGGGAACGAGATGGCCACGCTGCGCTCGCCATGACGGGGTGACTGACGGCTCACCGCGAGACCGACGCCTCACCGCGTCGTTGCGAGGAGGCCGCCCCGGCCGACGCGGCAATCTCGTTCCCGGCAAGGCGTCGGCGGGCGCGAGGCGGCACGCCGCCGGTCTGGTAAAATGGCCCCCGTCCAACAACAGGAATACCCCCCGCATGATCCTCACAGTCACCCCGAACCCCTGCGTGGACAAGACGGTCTTCATCGCGCGCCTGGAGCCCGGCGGGCGCTTCCGCAGCCCGAAATGCACCCACATCCCCGGCGGCAAGGGCACCAACGTGTCGCGTGCCGTGAAGGCCCTCGGCGGCGACACGGCGGCCCTGGTCATCGTGGGCGGGCACACGGGCCGCCACGTGGTGGACATGATCGAACAGCAGGACGGGGTGCGCTGCGTGCCCGTGTGGGTAGCCGGCATGACCCGCGTCATCACCACGGTGCTGGAGACGGACGTCCACCGCCAGACCGACCTCTTCGACCCCGGCTCCCCCGTGACCGCCGCAGAGGGGGACGCCGTGGCTGTCGCCTTTGGCCGCGAGGTGCGCGGCGCCGCCGTCGCCACGTTCAACGGCTCTGTGCCCGACCCCGCCCTCGTGGACCTCTATGTCCGGTGCATCCCCCTCGCGCGGGACGCCGGCGCCTTCACCATCCTCGACTCCTACGGCGAGGAGTTCCGGCGCGGCATCGCCGCCGGACCGGACATGGTCAAACCGAACCGCGAGGAGGCGGAGCGCCTCCTCGGACGGAAGCTGGCGTCCCGTGCGGACTGCTGGGACGCCGTGGACGCCTTCCACGGCATGGGCGTGCCGCTCGTCGTCCTGTCCCTGGGCGCTGAAGGCGCGCTCGTCTCCCGGAAAGGCGGCCCCCGCCTCGAAGTAACCCCGCCCCCCATCCAGGAGGTCAACCCCGTCGGCTCCGGCGACGCGCTCGTCGCCGG
>JAKPUV010001103.1 GCA_029554925.1 Candidatus Hydrogenedentota bacterium
GGCCGTACCCGCATCTTCTGTCCGCACGGGCAGAACAGCCTGACTTCCCTGGGAGACGCCGTTCCCATGTTCTCCGTCCTCCTGCGCGGTCCCCGGTCATCTCCGCGCCGCTCATCCACTCTGTTCCATCGCACCCGGCGGCGCCCCGCGCCCCCGCGCCGTCGCCCCGGCACGGTCGGGCCACCGCCGCCATATTGGCAATTATAGCAGTAACGGCAGAAATCCGGTAGCCTGTCGAGAAAAAACACACGCCCGGCGCGCGGCCCTGTTGCGGGGCGCCGCCCCGCCCCGGTACCATGCGGGCCATGACTGATTCCCCGTTTGTCCACCGGAACCGCCCCGGTTTCGCCTGCTTTCCCGCGGAGGGCGGATGGCTGGTGTTTCACTCCCCCCGGGAAACACTGGCGGCGCGCACGCCCGCAGGGGTGCGGGGGGTGCTGGATGCCGTGGAAGCCGCCGTCGCGCGGGGCGGGTGCGCGGCGGGGTTTGTGGCCTATGAGGCCGCACCCGGCCTGGACCCCGCCCTGACGGCGCATCCCGGGCCGGAGGGCCTTCCTTCAGCGTGTTTCTTCCTGTACGATGCCGGGATCCCGGTGCCCGCGGAGGAGGCGCCGCACACCCGCCCGGAGGACGCCGCCTTCGGGGAATGGCTCCCCGCCGTGTCGCCGCGTGACTATGAGCGGGCCCTGTCCACGATCCGGGACTACATCGCGGCGGGCGACACCTACCAGATCAACTACACGTTTCCGCTGGCGGGGACGCTCCGGGGCGAACCGTTTGCGGCCTTCCTGGCACTGTTCGCCAACCAGCCCTCGGGCGAGGCGGGGTTTCTCCATCTGGGCGACTTTGCCGTGCTGTCGCTCTCGCCGGAGCTCTTTTTCTCCCTGGACGGGAACCGGCTGGAAACGCGGCCCATGAAGGGCACCATGCCCCGGGGACGCTGGGCGGAGGAGGACGCCGAGCATGCCAGTGACCTCCGGGAAAGCGAGAAGGAGCGGGCGGAGAATGTGATGATCGTGGACCTCCTGCGCAACGACATGGGCCGCGTGAGCGTGGGCGGGTCGGTGCGCGTGGAGCGGCTCTTCGAGGCGGAGCGGTATCCCACGCTGTGGCAGATGACGTCCACCGTC
>JAKPUV010001110.1 GCA_029554925.1 Candidatus Hydrogenedentota bacterium
GAGGGCGTCCTCAAGACCTTCGACACCTTCGCGCGTTTTGGCCTGCCCATCGTCGTCACCGAGTTCGACGCCAACATTGCCGACGAGACCGTCCAGGCGGCCTTCACGCGGGACTTCATGACCGCCGCCTTCAGCCACCCCGCCTGCCAAGGCTTCGTGTTCTGGGGATTCTGGGAGGGCGCGCACTGGCGCCCGCAGTCGGCCCTGTTCCGGAAGGACTGGACGGAGAAACCGAATCTGGCGGCCTACCGGGATCTCGTTTTCCGCGAGTGGTGGACCGATGTGGAGGGGGTCACGGACACCAACGGCGAACTGATTGTGCGGGGGTTCAAGGGAGCCTACCGGATTCACCTCGGCGCGCAGGAACAGGAGACGGCCATCGGGGACACACCCGCCCGCGTGGAAGTCACCCTGGGGACGCCCGAAAAGTAGACACGGCATCCTGCCGTGTTCTTGGGACTTCCCTCGACCAGAAGAACGCGGCAGGATGCCGCGTCTACTTTGCTGTTGTCCTGCCGGGAACGGGATCGCTTCGGTCGCTTCGCTCCCTCGCGATGACGCCCCTTGTCTCCGTCATCGCGAGGAGGCCGCCCTGCGGCCGACGCGGCGATCTCTTGTCGGAATGCTTGCGACAGGAACAACCGCTTGTCTACACTGGCCCCGGTGACTTCACCCGGGAGTCTTTTCCATGAAACGCCGAACCTTCCTGCAAACCGGAATCGGGGCCGCCGCCGTGGTGGCGGGCCTTCCCCGGAACGCCAACGCCAGCGAGGAGCGCACCATGAACATCGTCGTCGCCGCCGACCCCTTCGCCGTGGACCTTAAGGACGCCGTGAAGGAGCACCTGGAGAAACGGGGCTTCACGGTGGTGGACGTGGGGGCCGTCAAGGGGAAGGACATGCCCTACTACGACGCCGCGCCCCTCGCCGCCAAGCTGCTCCAGGAGCAAAAGGCGGAACGGGCTATCCTCTTCTGCGGCACCGGCGCGGGCATGTGCATCGTCGCCAACAAGTTCAAGGGCGTGAACGCGGTCTGCGTGGAGTCCGTCTTCTCCGCGAAGATGGCCCGCGCCATCAACGACGCCAATGTGATCACGCTGGGGGCCATGATCGTGGCCCCGTGGATGGCGAAGGCGATGGTGGACGCCTGGCTCGACACAAAGCACACCGAGGGGCTGGACGAGTTCGCCGGGTTCCTCAAGGACGCCTGCGCGCGGGTGAACGCCCTCGACACGGGAAAATAACCGATGCCTGAAAACCCCGACCGTCCGTGGCAGATGCCCCTGCCCGTCCACTGCTGGGCGCTGGGTCTTTTCGCCGCCGCCACCCTCGCGGTCGTCGCGGTGTTCCTCCTCTACCAGGACGTCAACGTGTGGGAGGGCTGGCGCGAGAGCGCCGGACTGCGCAAGCAGGGGGGCTACGGCGAGCGCATCTATCTGGAAAGCGTCTACCGCACCCGCGCCAACACCTGGTCCAACCTGGCCTATGTGCTGGTGGGACTCTACGCCATCGTCCTCGGCATGAATGATCTGCGCCGAAAAGACCGGGCAGGGGAGGGGCACCTGCGGCGGCGGCCTGCCCTCGGCATCCTCTACGGCGTCGCCTGCTGTTATCTGGGCCTGGGCAGCGGCATCTTCCACGCGTCCCTCACCCACTGGGGACAGCAGCTCGACGTCGCCGCCATGTACTCGCCCGTCGTCGTGCTCATCGCCCTGCATCTGGACCGCTTCCTGCCCGCGTGGCCGCTCTGGGTCGCCGCCGCCGTCGTCGCCTGCGCCCTGCTCTACGTGTACAAGTGGTCCATGTCCTCCGGCACCGTGCTGCCCGCACTGATCCTCACGGTAGGCGTGCTGGCCGTCGCGGACCGCCTTTTTCGCATCGGGGGGCGCATGCAGTTCAGGTGGATGGCCGCCGCGCCGGTCTGCCTCGTGCTGGCCTACGTCTTCCGGCAGCTCGACATAGACCGCCGCTTCACGGGTCCGGACACCTGGCTGCAGGGCCATGTCCTGTGGCATTTCCTGACCGCCGCCACCCTGGCGACGGTCTACCTGTACCACCGCTCAGAGCGGAGAACGCCCCCAGACGCGGGCGCGTAGGGGCGCTGCTTGCCGCGCCCCTCTGGATGCCCGCATGCTAGTCGTTGCTGGAAGACTCCCCGGACACCTCCTCCGGCTCCAGGGGGGAGCGGCGGCAGAACACCAAGCCGGCGCAGTAAACCAGCAGCAGGTAGTAGAAGTTCAGCTCGCGGAACTCGGAGAGGTTGCTGCTGATGGCGCCCGGCTCGCGGCCCGCCGCGAGCGCCGCCGCGTGGTCCCCGGCCTGCCCCGTCTGGAACGCCTCCATCAGGTCGCGCAGCGTGCCCACCTGGGACTCCTCCCAGCTCCCGAGGGCGTGGGTGAGCGACCGCAGGAGCACAATGGCGATCACCGTCAGGATGGCGTATCTGTCCGGCGCGGCATACTGGAGCCATTTGTTGCGGAACCGCATCGCCAGCAGCGGCAGCAGCACGAACACCCCGCCGATCAGGAGGTCGCCCGCCTTCTTGAAGACCTTGTTCACCCCCGGCTGGTTGTGGACATTGACCGGCTGCGCCATCAGGTCAATCCGCCCGACCAGTTCGGGCGGCCATTCGCGCATGGGCTGGAACCAGTTAAACTCGGTCCCGCCGAAGAAATACGCCCGCAGGTGCGCGCCGTAGTCAATCTCCTCCGCGAAAACGAACAGGGTGCACACGGCGAGCCCCGCCCAGGCCGCCCGCTCCAGGGCGTGCCTCTTCCGCAGCGCGCCGGCGCAGGCCACGCCCGCCAGGGCAAGCAGCACGACGTTCTGCAGCCCCTCCAGCAGCCCGAACTCCCGCCACGCATCGGGCGACAGCGGCGGCAGTTTCGGGCACACGATCCGCTGGAGCACGATGTTCCCGGAGAAATACATGGCCGTCAGGGCCAGACTCACCGCCGCCGGAACGATCAGGTAAACGAGCAGTTTCCGCTTGTCCATGCGCCTCTCCCAACACCCGCCTTTGTCCGGGGCATCGTCAGTCCTTGATCACCAGTTTGTCCTTCTCCGGCAGGGCGGGGAAGGGCGCATGCGGCTCCGTCTGGTACCAGTACGCCACCGACGCCTGGTCGTCCTGCAGGGGCAGGTAGCGCCCCTCGCTCTGCCAGCCGATGGACTGGATCGTCACGCGCAGGTCGCTCTTGAAGCGAACCGGGTCGGTGATGTGCCAGCGGTACTGGCCGAAACGGCGCTGCTCGCCCTTGTACGGGATGTGGTGGAACCCCGTGTAGGGGCTGGTGAAGTTGTCATACACCCACTTCCCGTGCTCCTTGCGCTCGTTGTAGCCGTAGGAGCCGCAGAAGTAGTCCTCCTCGCCCGTGCCGCAGATCGTCGGGAAGTCCGTGTCCCCGTCCATGTAGAACTTGATCTCACCCTCGCCCCACCAGCCGTCGCTGTTCGCGCCGTGGGCGAGATAGGTGCCCACATACATCCCCGTCCCCTTGACGCCGTCGAGGATGGTGTACACGTCCTTGTAGGGCAGGGGGTTCACCCGGCGGAACTGGGCGTGGAAGTACGCCGCGCTCTCGGGCACCGCCTCCAGCGAGTAGTCAATCTGGTAGTAGATCGTCGCCCGCTTTTCGGCCAGGTTCTCCATGGTGATCCTGCAGGACTTGCGGAAGGGCATCTGCCAGTAGGAGTTCAGGCCGCTGCGCGGGTTCACGCACATGGCCTGCGAAGTCACCCGCGGCTCGTTGCCCATGCCCCAGCCCGCCGTGAAAAAGTCGCCCGCGGGAACCTCCACCGACGGCTGCTCCTCGCCGTCCCAGTAGAAGCGCAGAATCATGAGCCGGTAATCGCCCACCGGCGTCATCCAGATGTGGTTGATGACGCCCGACCCCTGGATCTCGCCCAGCGTGAAGGTCTGGCCCGGCTCAATGTGGATGTAGGGGTTCACCTTCCAGCCCTGGCCCAGTTCCCGCGCCGCCTTCGCCGCCGTCCCCTCCTCCAGCGTCGCCATGCCGCCCTTGCCCTTCTCGCCCGTGAAGTTCTCCGGGCTGATGGACCGCGTCTCCGCGTCCTTCAGCACATACAGGCTGTCCATGCCGCCGACACCCTGCGCCATTGCGCCAGGCGCGGACAGGGCCAGCAGGGGAAGCAGAAAGGTCAGGTTTTTCGCGCTCATGTTCCAGGCTCCCGAGGTTGTGGACGGGCCGTGCGTGCCCGTGCCATGCAGGATAAGGTACCTGTTTGGCACACAGAGTTCAAGGGAAACGCGTGCCCGGGGATATGCCCCTCCCCCGGGACTTGCCTCCCGCCGGGGGAATGGAACATACTTGAAACGCGGCGCGCCCGTGGACGGCACGGCGGCCGCCAACCCAAGGAGTTTGGAGCATGTCGAAACACGAGTCCCTGACACTCACCCGCCGCGAGACCCTCGCCGCCCTCGGCGCGTTCGCCCTCACCGCCCGTTTTGGCGCGGCGCAGACGCCCGCCCCGGCGCACAACATCGCCCTGCAGCTCTACACCATGCGCGACCCCGCGAAAAAGGATCTTCCCGGCACGCTCAAGCGGTGCCGCGAGATGGGCTGGGAGTATGTGCAGTGGAGCGGCATGCCGAACCTTTCGGCGGAGGAAATCCGCGCGGCCCTCGACACCGCCGGACTCAAGGCCATTTCCGCCCACATCGGCATCGAGCCCTTCGAGACGGATTTCGCCGCCCAGGTCGCCTTCTGGAAGGTGGTGGGCAACAAGAACGTCGCCCCCGGCGGCATGATGGGCGACTGCCGCGACTCCCTCGACGCCTGGAAGCGGGGCGCCGCGCGCCTGAACGCCGTCGGCGAGAAGCTCCGCGCGGAGGGCATGCGCCTCTCCTACCACAACCACGACCAGGAGTTTCAGAAGTTCGAGGGCGACGACCGCACCAAGCTGGACATCCTCTACGCGGAGACGGACCCGCAGAACCTCTTCGCCGAGATTGACACCGCCTGGGTCCAGGTCGCGGGCGTCAACCCCGCCGAATTCGTGCGCAAGATGAAGGGCCGCTGCCCGGTCATCCATGTCAAGGACATCGCCGAGAAGAAGCGCCTGCGCGGCGTGCAGTTCTGCGCCGTCGGCAAGGGCACCATGAAGTGGGACGAGGTCTTCGCCGCCACCCGCGAGGCCGGCGTCGAGTGGTACGTCTACGAGCAGGACAACACCACCGGCGACATCTTCGAGGACGCGGCGGCCACCTTTGCGTTCATGAAGGAAAAGCTGCTCGCCTGAGCGAGGCGGGCTCCAACGAGGAGGGGACGGCGTGCGGACGTGTTTCTCCGGGGAATACGGCGGCATTCTGGGGAAGTGCGCCCGTGTCTCTGAAACCGGCGCGCCCCCCGAGGCCGCCCTCCAACGCTTCTGGGCGGAGGGTGCCCTCGTGGGCGAGGCGCTCCAGACCCTCGAAAACCACCGCGTCCGCATCGTCGCCCCCGGCTGGGCCAACAAGGCCGAGGGTCCCGATTTCCTCGGGGCGCAGGTGGAGTTCAACGGCGTCCTCCACGGCGGCGACGTGGAGATCCACCAGGTCCCCGGGGGCTGGCGCGGCCACGGCCACCACCGCGACCCGCGTTACCGCGATGTCATCCTTCATGTGGTGTGGGACGCGGGCCGTTCCCCCGCGCGGCTCCCGGCCACCCCGGAGGGGCGCGCCCTGGCCACCCTGTCCCTGAACTCCCCCCCGGCCGCCGAACTCTTCCAGCGCTGGGAACGGTCCCGCGAGACAGAAACGCTCCCCGAACCCTCGGCCTGCGGCCGATGCGCGCGGGAACTCTCCTGCGAGCAGCGCGACGCCGTGACCGCCTTTTTGGACCTCGCGGGGGAGTGGCGCATCCTCGAAAAGGCGCGCGACCTGCGGGAACGCGCCGCCGTTGCGGGCTTGGAGCAGGCGCTGTACGAGGCCCTGCTCCGGGCCTGCGGCTACGCCCGTTACGCGGCATCCTTCCACCTGCTGGCCCGGTCGCTGCCCTACGACCGCGTCCGCCAGCTCGCCCTGCTGGAGCCTTTCCTGCCCGAGGCGGCGCTGTTCCACCATGCCGGGCTGCTCCCCGACACCCTGCCCGCCGGGGCGGACGACACCGCCGCCGCGCACCACCGGCGGCTGACAGCCCTGCGGGGGGAGCACCTGCGCGAACTCCGCAATCTGGGACTGGAATGGCCCCGCGTCGGCGTGCGCCCAGTAAATGCCCCCGAGCGGCGGCTCGCGGGTGCCGCCCGTCTGGTGGCACGCACGGCCAAGCGGGGGCTGCTGGCCGCCCTGGAGGATCTGTGGCGGGGGGAGGAGCCCCCCCTCGCGCGGCGGCGCCGCTTCGAGGCCCTCTTCTCTCCGGCCCTCGGCTTCTGGACCACCCACTGCGCCTGGCACGGGAAGTCCCTCGCGCGGAGCGCGGCGCTTCTGGGCGGGGGGCGCGTCCGCTCCATCATCGGCAATGTCTTCCTGCCCTTCGCCGTCGCCAAAGCCCGCGACACCCGCGACCGCGCCCTGGAAGAGCGCGCCCTGGCCTTCTGCCGCGCCCTCCCCGCCGAGCCGGACAACCAGGTCCTCCGCCGCATGACCGCCTGGATTTTCCCCGAGGACGCCCCGCGCCTCACCTTCCTCCGCCAGCAGGGCCTCCTCCAGATGTACCGCGACTGGTGCGAGGCCAACCCCTCCTGCCGCAACTGCTCCCTCCATGCCTATTTCAAGCAGAAGGAGAACGCAACATAAACGAAACCGCGCCGGACAACCGCCAGTTCTCGCCGCTCGGACTCAAACTCGTCGCGGCGGCCTCGCTCGCGGGAATACTGGTGCTGATTTTCCCCGCGGCCCTGTTCCTCATCACGGGTGGAATTCAGAAGATTGTGGAG
>JAKPUV010001112.1 GCA_029554925.1 Candidatus Hydrogenedentota bacterium
CACGACCCTGGCCGCGGCCCTGCGGGCAGTTCGCGGGGGCGCTGTCGCACACCCCGTCGCCGTCCGCATCCACAAAGTTGTCACACTTCCCGTCCTGGTCCGCGTCCGCGAAGTTCGGGCACACGCCCCGGCCCTGGCCCCGGCCACCGGTCATCCCGCAGCCACGACCCTGGCCGCGGCCCTGCGGGCAGTTCGCGGGGGCGCTGTCGCACACCCCGTCCCCGTCCGCGTCCACAAAGTTGTCGCACTTCCCGTCGTTGTCGGCGTCCGCGAAGTTCGGGCACGCGCCCCGGCCCTGGCCACGCCCACCGGCCATGCACCGGCCCCGACCCTGAGGGCACGCCGCGGGCGCGCTGTCGCACACCCCGTCCCCGTCCGCATCCACAAAATTGTCGCACTTCCCATCGTTGTCGGCGTCCGCGAAGTCCGCGCACACGCCCCGGCCCTGGCCCCGGCCGCCGGCCATCGCGCAGCCGCGCGGGCAGTTCGCCGGCGCGTTGTCGCACACCCCGTCGCCGTCCGCGTCGGTGAACGCGGGCCGCGCGGGGGTGGCGGCGGTGTTCGGCGCCTGCGCAACAGCCGTCGCGCCCAACACGAGCGCCGCCAGCATCATCAGCATCGTTCGGTTCGTCTTCATGGCTTCGGTCTCCCTGCGGCCTTCGCCGCGGTTGTTCTTTCAGGTTCCACCAGGGAGAGGAACAAGAACCGTGCCAGTCATTTCCCTTGTTTTGCCGGGGGCCGCCCCTGCAATTTGGGGCATTTCCCGCAAAATCCTGCAAAAAATGCAGTGCAACCCGGAACGCCGCCCCGGGAGCGCCGCTTAACCCGTCATGGCGAGCGAAGCGAAGCCATCCCGTTTCCGCCGCGGCGGTGCCTGCACGCGATTGCTTCAGGCGCTCCGCGCCTTCGCAATGACGGGCGGACATCCGGACTGTCTGCCCTTCAACTGTTCCGGCGGCCGTTGCCGTAGAGCGCCAGGGTCTCCGCGAGCATCTCGGCCACCTCGCGCCGCAGCGCTTTCGGCTCCAGCAGCTCCGCCTCGCTGCCAAACCCCAGCACCCACGACTTCACCTCCGGCCGGCTCGACGCCGTGAAGGTCAGCACGAGAGACCCGTCGCGGCGGCGGCGGAAGTGCTGGTCGGCGCTCCAGCGCCGCTCGGAGACATAGGTGGCCACGGCGGCGGAGAAGGCCACCCGCACGCGGAACGGCGGGTCGAAGTCGAAACCGAAGAGCCCCTTGCGGCTCGTGTCCTTTCCGGGGGAGAAGGGGGTGTCGGTCAGCGCGGCGCGGACAATGCGGTGCACGGCCAGCGTGATCGGCTTCTTGTCGCCCAGCGGGGTGCCGTCGGGCGCGAAGCGCCGCCCGCGCACATAAAAGGCCTCGCGGAACGCGACCAGTTTGAGCGGGCCAATGAGGTGCTCCCGCACCTCGCCGCCCAGCTTGTTGCGGTACACCACGCGGCACAGGCGGCGGGCGATCATCCCCTCCTGCAGCGTCTCCAGATGGCTGTGGAAGGGCGTGTAGTCGATCATGCCCTTACCCCGGCTCTCCGCCAGGGCCGGCGGCATGTCCGCGCCGTCCGTCGTCAGGAAAGCCGCCGCGCCGATGGTCCGGTTGATCTCCTCCTTCACCTTCGCGGGCAGCAGGTGCTGCACGATGTCCTTGCACAGGCACAGGTAGCGCAGGGCGTGGGCGTCCACTGCCACCCCGGCGGGCATCGTCTTCGGCGTGACGCGGAAGTACCGGTTGTTCCCCTCCATCCAGCTCTCCACCGTGATCCCCGGCACCCGTTCCAGGCTCTCCAGCATCCGCAGCACCGTCTGCCGCGAGCAGCGGAAAATCCCGGCCAGACGGGTCAGCGAATACTGCCGCCCGTTCGACCCCAGCAGCAGGAGAAGCTGCACCAGCCGCAGCCCCGGCGAACCGAACGTGTCCCGAGCCACTCGCAAACCCTCCGGATGACGGCCTCCGCAAAACAGACACCGGATGCCATGATGCACCATTCCCCCCGGCGATGCAACCCCCCGCGCGCGCGGGTTGCCCCCGCGGCGGCCCGGGGGATAGAGTGGAGCCGCACCCCAACGGGAAAGGAGGCGGCCATGCGTCCCATCATCCGCGCGGCCCTGGTCCTGGCGGCGCTTGCGGCGGCGGCGGGCGCGGAGGAAATGCCCCGCGCCGACGGCTACCGCGGCATCTGGTACATGAACCAGCCCACGAAGGATGAGTACGTCTACAAGTACAGCGGCGGGCTGGGCACCTACTGCATGAAGCACATCCCGATGGCGGTGCACGCGCCGGCGGTGAACAAGACCTTCTTCGTCTACGGCGGCGTCGCGCCGGGGGAGAACTCCCTGCTGGAGATGGTCTCGTACTACGACCACGCCACGGGCACCGTGCCGCGCCCGGTCATCCTCATGGACAAGAAAACCGACGACGCCCACGACAACCCGGTCATCTCCCTCGACGGAGAGGGGCACATCTGGGTCTTCGCCAGCTCCCATGGCACCTCCCGCCCATCCTATATCTTCCGCAGCGAGAAGCCCTACGACATCGGCGCGTTCGAGCGCGTGCTGGAGACGAACTTCTCGTATCCCCAGCCGTGGCACCTCGCCGGGGAGGGATTCCTGTTCCTCCACACCCGCTACGCGCAGGGCCGCGGCCTCTTCTGCGCCGCCAGCCCCGACGGCCGGACCTGGTCCGAGCCGCAATCCATCGCCCACATCGCCGAGGGGCACTACCAGGTGAGCTGGCCCTGCGGGAAACGCGTCGGCACGGCCTTCGACTATCACCCGCCCAAGAAGGGCCTCAACTTCCGCACCAACCTCTATTACATGGAGACGGGGGACTTGGGGCGCACCTGGCGCACCGTCTCCGGCGAGCCCCTCGCCGTGCCCCTCACAGAAGCGAAGAACCCCGCTCTCGTCCATGACTTCGAGGCCGACGGCCTCCTCGTCTACGTCAAAGACCTCAACTACGACGCCGAAGGGCGGCCCGCCATCCTCATCGTCACCAGCCGCGGCTGGCAGCCCGGCCCGCAGAACAGCCCCCACACCTGGCGCGTCGTCCGGTGGACCGGCGGGGCGTGGAAAATTTCCGACATCGCCGTGTCAAACAACAACTACGACTCCGGCAGCCTCTACACCGGCCCCGGCGGCGTCTGGCGCATCGTCGGCCCCACCGAGCCCGGTCCCCAGGCCTACAACCCCGGCGGCGAGATCGCCCTCTGGTCCAGCCGCGACAGCGGCGACACCTGGACCCGCGACCGCGTCCTCACGGCGAACAGCGAATACAACCACGGCCACGCCCGCCGCCCCCTCAACGCCCATCCCGGATTCTTCTCCTTCTGGGCCGACGGCCACGGCCGCCAGCCCTCCGACTCCCGCCTCTACTTCTGCGACATCACCGGGGAAAACGTCTACCGCCTCCCCGTCACCATGACCGAAGACTTCCAGACCCCCGAGCGCGTCGGCCCGTAGGGAAGTCGAAGTGGATAAACCGGCGGGGAGCGGTTCCGTAGCGCCGGCGTCCCGCCGGCCCTGTCTTTGGGCGCGCGGCCAAAGCGGCGCTTGGGAACAAGGCGAACGTGGACGCGGCATCCTGCCGCGTTCTTAGGGTCACCGGCACGCCATAGGAACGCGGCAGGATGCCGCGTCTACTTTTCCCTCGCTCCCGAGTTTTGCTTGCAAACGAGGTTTAGCCCGGGGCGTTGGCGGGAACGAGATTGCCGCGCTTCGCTCGCAATGACTGTGAAAAAGCGCGTCATCGCGAAGGAGCGCAGCGCAGGGCGGCGATCTCGTGCCCGCCTCGGCTTCGGTTCCCACGACACCTTCCCCTCATTGGGCATCCCCGGCATCACGGCCAAGAGGGGCTTAAAGGGAGTGGGGCTGCCGCGAACCCCCATTCGCGACAGCCCCGGAGGGCGGGGATACCAGCCGCCCAAAAAAACGGCCTCTGTGACCAGCCGTCTCTCACCGGAGAAAGCCCGGACGGCGGGGCGCCTAGTCCCGGGCGCGATCCCCTGACAGGGCATAGTGTAGCGGGGGAACTTTCCGAAAAACGGAAACTGTGGCGCCTTTTTCAAGGCAGGTGGCGGGGGAGACAAGCAGGAGGCATTCCGAATAGGGGCGGGGGCTACTCGGGGACCGACACCCGCGCGAGGGCCTCCTCCCACCAGGACCGGGGCAAGGGCCCGTCCAGGCTTTTGCGGGCCGTCTCGCCGGTGGCGCGGGAGAGGTCCAGCTCCTCCACCAAGACCTCCCCGTCGAAGATGGACGCCTCGCACAGAAGGTTGCCGTCGGGCGCGACGATACGGCTCTGGCCGTGGGAACCCTCCAGGGGGTCCAGACGCTGGGGGGTGTTGGCCTGCGCAATCCACACGTTGTTCTCCACGGCGCGCGCGGAGACCTGCGCCCGGTAGGGGGTCATTTTGCGCTCCGACTCGATGCCGCTCTCGCAGGAGAGATAGAACACCAGGCGCGCCCCGCGGAGCACGGGCAGTCGCACGAGTTCGGGATAGCGGGAGTCGTGGCAGATGAGGGCGGAGCAGAGGTGCCCGTCCACACGGAACAGGCCCATCCGGCCGCCGGGAACGGCCCAGGGCTTGTCGCCGCCGACCAGATGGATCTTCGGTTGACGGAACACCGTCCTCCCCTGGTCGTCCATCACGAGGGCCATGTTGTACCGCTGTCCGTCCTCGTGCCAGGGGGTGCCGACGACGGCGAAAATCCGGTTTTCGGCGCAGGCGGCGGCGATGGCGGCCGCGGCGGCGGCCAGGTCCTCCTGCGAATACCGGGGGATGTCCTCCCGGAAATACCCCGTGGTGGCGCATTCCGGAAACACGGCCACCCGCGCGCCCTTCCGCGCGCAGGCCGCCAGATGGCCGCAGATGGCCCCCGTGTTCTCTTTCAGGTCGTGGCCGGAGTGCATCTGCACCACCGCCACACGCAGGTGACCGGGCCGCGACTGCCGCTGGTTGCCGCCGGGCATCAGTTCGCCCAGTTTCTCCGCGAAGACTTCCGGGCGGCGGCGGAGCAGCTTGTCGGGCGGCTTGGGCCGCCCGGGCAGCTCCGCGCGCACCACGCCCGCGCCCGCC